>JAZKEU010000017.1:156411-157384 GCA_040386775.1 Bdellovibrionota bacterium
AGAACAAAGTGAAGTGATCGAGATTGTTGCTGCCGGTGAGCATCCTGTGATTTTTGCAGGACCTCCGGGGACGGGAAAGACAACGGTTGCGATGATCGCAAGCACGCTATTGAAAGACCCATCGCCCAATGAACTTAAATCTTATCAAAAAATTTCTAGATATTTTGGGATCCCCATCGAATGGCGTCCGGTGGTTTCGCCACACCATACATCGACTGCCCTAGCGATGATCGGTGGGGGTCCAACTCCTAGACCTGGTGAAATCACCAGAGCTCATGGCGGAACTTTGATTATGGATGAGTTCTTAGAGTTTGATAGTCATGTTCAAGAAGCTTTAAGAGAGCCCATGGAAAGCGGGAAGATCACGATTTCTAGAACGGGTAATGTGAGTATTTTTCCGGCACAGTTTCTTTTGATGGCGACAACGAATCTTTGTCCTTGTGGTCATCTGGTTCCAGAGAAAAATTTCGAATGCAAAGGACGAGTAAGATTTTGTCATTCCAGACTTCAAAAGCTCTCTGGACCAATGATGGATAGATTTTCAATTCTAGCGTTGAGCCACGAATGGACAGGACAGAAAGAAGTTTTAGCTAAAGACAGTTTGGCTAGGATTTCTAACGCCATCGATTTTAGAGTTTTCACCAGAAAACAAATGGTCTCGAACCATCATCAAGAAATTTCAGAGATTGAAAAAGACGTCGATGAATTTGACAAGGAATTTTTGCTTCCATCGCTAGGAAATTCACATCGAAGATATCAAGCGCTTTTAAGAGTCGCTCGAACCATCGCAGATCTAGACATGAGTGAAAAAATCAAGATGAACCACATAAAAAAGGCTCTGAGCTTAACCCAAGAGCCTTTCAATAAAATAAAAAATTACATTTTTAAATACTAAGGTTTAAAGGAGTGCGCTTAAAAAGCTTTCTTTAGCTTGCAATAAGCATCTACCTGGACAGATAAAGGGTTTCCTTCA
>JAZKEU010000017.1:157394-214782 GCA_040386775.1 Bdellovibrionota bacterium
TTTCCTTCATCAGTTTCTAATGATATGAACTCTACCAGTAGTTGGTCTTGGTTTCTTTTGATTGTGTACATATACTCACCAGCATTGCTCATCAAATTCGTCTCTGTAGGTTTAAATTCTGAGATCGAATAAAAATACCTGTCCCATCTAGAGTTATTGACGATAAGCCACTTCAGCTTTGGATCTTGATCGTTAGAAATTTCATCAGCGTATGTTATAGGATAATCTTCGCTGGGTTGCTGCAACATAACAACGGCATACTGGTTGGGATCACGATCTAGATATAATCCTCCGATATATGCTTCGCCAGGAGAGCCCTTGTTGTAGCACACTCCAGAATAAAAACTATTCGTTGTTGGTACAGTAATTCCAGTTCCAACAGAGCTTTGAAATTCTTTTTTAAAGGAATCATAATGATCATACATAAAATAGTCGATGTTTGCTTGAGGAGCTTCTTTTTTAATGCGGTCGATATCTTTTTGGGAGATTACAATGCTAAACAGTCTTAATTCTTTTAGATTGATCAAGTTAGAGAATAAGCCTGCTTCAAATTTCAGATAAATAATATTATTCATATCTAGTGATTTAAGTGAAACTAGATCAGAAAACACTTCTTTTGGTAAAGTTTGAGTAAACATATACTCTCTTTGAAACGCAAAATCTAAAAGCTCTAAGTTTCTTAATCCTTTGAAAATATTTGGTGGTAACTCTGTGAGTTTATTATTTCGGAAATTCAAAATTTTTAATTTAGATAAATCAGAGAAAACATCTTCATCTAAGCTCGTAAGCTCTCCATCTTGTAAGTATAATTCTTCAAGATTAGTTAATCCTTTAAGAACGCCCTTGGGTAAAGTTTTCGATTCTATGCTGTGTAAAGCTAACTTTAACAGTTGAGGTGCGTATTGAGAGAGTCCTCCGTGAGCCATAGTCGTATCTGGGCCGATGCTGAGCTCTTCTAAATTAGTCATTCCCTCGAGATCTTTTGCTGAAAAGATAGAGCTATTATAAATATACAAGTCTTTTACTTTTTTTAGATCATCTCTAACCATTTGTTCGCATGATTTGTGATAAATATTTTCTTTTCCAAATTCATTTTGAACTGCTTTTATAATTTCTGAATTTCTATCGCAGAGATTTGCATATGCAGTATTTGTTAGTAGAAAAAGCCCAGTTAGAGCTATCGATAATCGTACAATCATAAATTCCCCCTATAATAGTAAATACATAGAGACATTATATGATTTTATCTTTCAAACAATTACTATTCTGTGACGTTGTCTTGGTTAAGCTAACAAAAAAAGAATATATAGATGATAAATTAATTGTCTATTTGGAATAGGTCTATATTTAGACAAACAAATTTTTCAGGTTCAGAAGCTCTAACTCTATTCCCAGTTTCTTCTATTAGGTTGAGTATAGACTCTTTAAGTTTGGCATATGCTTCTTCATCAAGAGAGCAGGGGCAAGTAAAGAACAAATCAGTTTTGTTTGCGTCTTCTATATATTCGGCACCCTTCGATCTCCAATTTCTATGATGCATTGATACATATGGAGATCCTTTTGGTACGTGGATATTTTGTAATCCGAGAGAGTATACCCCTCTGCTTTCGATTAATAAATTGTGTTTTGATAGAAATGCTATGATTTCTAAAGCTCTTTCGCGTGCCAAATCAAACTTCGTACAAATTTCTTGGAGATTTTTTCCTCCTTTTAGTGAGCAATAAAGTCTAATTGCAGAATAGAGGTAAGAAGAATAGAAGATGCTCTTGGCTTCGTCGCTTAATTCTTTTTGAGCCTTGAATTTAACTTTTACTGTTTGAGATTCTTCTTTGAGCTTCGTTAGTTTTCCTGCCCAATATTTCTGAAGAGCTTGGGTTCCGGATCTTTCTTTTAAAACTTGCGTTATAAAGAGATCGCGTTCGACATCTGAAAGCTGGAAGTACTCGGCGATTTGGATAGCTTGTTCAAGTGAAAGCTCACGGTTTCCAGAAAGAATTTGGCTTATAAGGGTTGGTGCGACTCCAAGGTAATTAGATATATTGGCAATTTCGCCCCTGCCTTTTTTGGGTCTGGCCTTAATGAATTCTCTAATGACCTCTCTGTAGTTGTCGTATTGTAGAATACTCATCAGTTCACCAACTCTATTCCGCTTGGTGCTACACGAGTTGAATGGCAACTTAATACCGAATTAAATTTGGTATCAAGAAAATCCTTCCAATTTTTTTTCATAGAAGAAGAATCATTAATAAGTTTTTTTCTGCTGAACTCAAAGTAATTTATTGTATTGCCCTCAAACTGAATGTGAAGTGCGGTTGCCAATTTTTTTTGAGAATCATCGAAATCAAGAACTACAATTTCTAAAGAGCTATGGTTTTTTGTATATTCAATGATTTCTTCAAATTGAAAAGTTATGGATTCAGATCCGAAATCAACATTCATTTGCTTTTTATTTGGATTAAATTTATAAGAGCAAACTTCATCCGAAGAAGTAAAGTAAGGTAGAATATAAGAAATATGGCTATCAAGTACGGCTCTTTGATTTAAAAAATTATAAAGCTGCGAAGCATTTCCAAAATTGAGTTTCTGGTCAATGGGCTCTGGAAAATAAAAGTTTCTAAGTCCGTGTACATTTTTTAATAAAAGTAAAGTTACAAATTCATCGGATTTAATTTTTTCAAGTGATTTAGAGAATAAAAAATCAGTTAAAAACCTAATATTTTCATAATCATCGGCGGATATAAAAGCTTCCTTGTCCATTCTTTTTGCATCCACAATCATTGCCATTATAGCTTCATGTACAATGTGTTTGGCTTTTATTTCATCTATCGGAATCTTTGAATAACTTAGTTCGCTTATATATATAGATGTTTTGGTGTGTAGTGCAGTTTGCTCAGTTCTAACATCGGAGGGAATGGCTATAGTGTGATTATCTAGCTGTTGTAGTTGGCCGGGGAGTATGTACCAGGTTCTACGTTTATTTTGAGATTTATCTGAAAATATCTGGCGAAGCTCGTCTGAAAAACTAGGTAGAACTTTATCTATTTTTGTTAAAATTGGAAAAATATAATTTTTGTAAGCATCGCTTGTGCGCGCATCATTTTCTAGGTCAACTATGTAACTTTCAATCGCTTTTCCATCAATTGAATTAGATCCACCTGTGTCTGCTCCGCCTCCGGATGTTTTAGTGGATTCTGTTTCAGCTACGCCTTGTTTCTGAGTGCTATTGCTGCAACCTGTGAGCAGGCAAGTCGTATATATTATAAAAAAAACAAGATAGAATTTCATTGGAGCACAGTACAATAAACTCCAATAGAGATACCTAAAAAATTACAAAAATGTAATTAATTTAATTACTTTTTGTTATGTTTATGAAAATTAGATTACATCTTTCTGTAGGATGGGCCGGAGCCGCCTTCGCGAGGGGTCCATCTTGGGCCGATCACATCGGTGGCTTTGCAATCGATGCAGTTTGGAGCATTGATCACGAGCTGATCGCCAGAGATTTCATAAACTCCCGCAGGGCAGAGATGCGAATACATTTCTGCAACTGCTTTAGGAATGTCTTTATCAATTTTCAAATGAGTTGGAATATCATCGCGAGTTTTATTGCCTGCCAGGAACACAGCATCCACTTTGCTGAGTTTTGGTTTGTAAGCGCTAGGTGCTACAACATCCTTTGGATCTTGGGCATCTTCTTCTGCGTGTATGTATCCACCGGGGAAACAACCTTTTGTTAAAGTCATAAGACCAGCCTTCATACCACCCGCATAAAAACCAGATTTGAAAGCGAGTCTCATATTTCTAGTTTCGTGCAGGTCTTTCCAAATATAACTTTTTTTAATTTCTTCGTCGTAAGAAGCCAGTGTGTTTTTTGAATAATCATTTTTCTTGATTGCTTCAAAAATTGTACGAGCGGCAATGATTCCAGATTTCATTGCATAATGAATCCCCTTAAGAGCAGGAACGTTCACCATGCCCACGCAATCACCAGCAAGCAACAGTCCATCACCATGAAGTTTTGACGGAAGCGCATAGAATCCACCTTCAGGAATTGTTTTTGCACCCCATTCAACAATTTTTCCACCATCTAAATATTTTTTAAAGAGTGGGTGTTCTTTCATTTTTTGCAGCAAATTATGAACATCAAGGTTGTGTTCCTTGTAATCAAGTCCTACCACAAGTCCGAATGAAACTAAGTTCTCGCCCATTGGGTACATCCAGCTTCCACCAAAGGCACTCTTAGGAAGCGGGTACCCTAATGTATGGATCACGCCTTTTGGAACTTTTGTTGTTTCCCAAAGTTCTTTTACTCCAAGAGCATAAATTTGCGGATTCTTCGAGGCTAAATTTTGCCATTTCAAATAACCTTGCGTTAGATTTCCTCTCGTTCCCTCAGTGAGTACAGTAACGTTGGCCGTTAAATCTGTAGGCGGCATATAGTTTGCTCCACCAGGATTTCCATCTCTGCCAAGACCAGTTGGAGTTGTTCTTACGCCAATGACTTTATCACCCTCAACAAGTAAAGAATCAGCAGGAAAGCCTGCAAATATATTTACGCCAGCGCTTTCAGCTTTTTCGCCCAACCATCTTACAAGCTCACAGATAGAAACCACAAAGTTTCCAGAGTTGTGCATTGTTGGAGGAGTGGGAATTCTCATCGCCGAAGATTCGCTCATATAATAAACCTCATCGCCTTGAACTTGTGTTCTTAGAGGGAAGTCTTCGTTTTTTAAATCAGGGAATAATTCTTTAAGAGCAATAGGATTTAAAACTGCACCAGAAAGATTGTGCTCACCAAGGCCAGCAGCTTTTTCTAGAACACCAATTTGAATTTCTGGAAAGTTAGGATTTGATTCGCGTTCCTTTTTTACAAGTTTTGTAAGTTCAATAGCTCCAGATAATCCTGCGGGACCTGCGCCTACAAAAAGAACATCCATAGGAACGGCTTCAGCATTCGGTGCATCTCGGATTATCACTTTGTTATCATCAAAGTTATTTTGGTAAGTGATTGGTGAAAATGAGTTTACTTTTTGATCTGTGACCTTCATTGTAGTCCTCTGTAAGTAGTTGAAGACTTACACTATTATCGAGGAAAGGGTGCAATCAACCATGAAATGCAAGTTTATTGAAAATAGCCTATTTTTTACGCTCGCCTTCATATTTCTCAGCCCCAATCTGGGGGCACAAGAGTGGATTCAAAACATCAAGAATCCTAAGTTGCCCTACATTATTCAGTATTCGACGCAGAGCTTGAGTTCTTCTGAAGCAGAAAGATTCAGTGATAAGATCGAAATGGACAGAGCTTCTGCAAAGGTTGTGGTTCCCTTTTCAAAGTCCGAGGAGTTTAAACAATCTTTTTCTTTCGATTTCAATCAGACAAAAATTGAACAGATTAATGAATCTCCAACAAGTCCGGTTCCCGATAAGCTCACAGAAGAAAAATTTGGTTATCAATTTATATCTAAGATCAATGACCAAAAATATTACGGTATGAATACGGAAATTGGCTCATCAAGCGATGAGCCTTTCCATAATTGGAGTGTAACAGAGGTGAGTCTGACGCCGTTTTATTATTACGATAAAACCCCAAGAAGCTCTTGGGTCTTTATGTTGAACTATTCTAATCAAAGAGCCATTCTTCCGCATATCCCCCTTCCAGGGTTTATTTATATTAGAAATAACCAAAAGGGATTTACACTTTTTGCAGGTATTCCCGTTTTTGGATTTTTTTATAAAATCAGTGACAGTTTAATGATGAATTACTTTACGCTCCTTCCTTGGATGCACCAATTTAAAGTCACATATTTTGTAAAATATCCGATTCAAATTTATGCTGAATTTAAAATGGCTCCAGAACTTTTTAAGTCTATAGATTATGTGGACAACGAAGATCGTATTATTCTGAGAGATCAACGAGCAGTTCTGGGAACACAATTTCCGGTGGTGGATAATTTGACTTTGGATATTCATGGTGGCGTTAGCTTTAATCGTGAAATTTATCAGGCAGAAGATCCTAGTAAGAGCAAGGATTGGCTCGAGGAGATTGAAGACCAAACTTTCTTCAACGCAGAACTGGGAATCAAGTTCTAGTTTCATAGTAAGACAAAATTGCATAGCAAATTAAATTTTATTTTTTCATGAATAAGTCACTCTTATGAGAGGCTCGATTTATGTTGGCAATAACATAATTGTGCTCAAATTGTGCTGTTAAAGGCACACAACGTCTCTTTACGATTCCATATTAAAAGACGAAAATATAATTACACCGAAACAGGAGGTAATCATGTTAGCACACATTCAGTTTTTGAGAATGTCACGTTCTGAAGGAGTCGAGCAATATATCATTAGTCAGCTCGAAGATTTATTAGAGCTTATTCCGTCAAAGAAAGCTCATTTTAGGGTTTGGGTAGAATGTTTGAATTCTCAGATTCAGCCTGGCAAGGACATGTTTAGGTGTTCTATTGAAGTCGATGGACTGAAACGAAAACATTATTTCGCCGAAAAAAGAGACGAAAACTTTTATTTTTCAGTCAATAATTGTGTAGAAGCAGTTAGAAAAATGTTTAGACGTGAAAAAAAGATGGCACGAAGTAATCAAAAGAGAACTCGTCAAAGAGATGTTAGTCTTGCTGCTTCTTAAATGATAGCCAGCTGAGAAAGATTATTTTTTCTTGAGTTCAAAGAAAGACATCTTTAGGATGCAAAACCTTTAAAGGTCGTTTGCGGGTGAAGATGTCTTTTTTTATTAAATTCTCAGTTATAATTATTTTCCTTATTCAGTCTATCCATGTGTATGCGCATGATGGAGATGGTTATCAAAAACCCCCTCAAGACGTAAAATCACTGTTGGATCAATTTCATCACGACATTGAACACGGTGAGGACAGTGAAAATAAAACTAAACTCAATTCAGTGATGAGCCAGTGGCTTGCTAATTTCAATTTGGTTCGCATTTCTATGGATGTACATCGATCAGTGCAGATGAAGTATCATCAAGATGATGGAAAAAATGAATATATCAAAAACTTTCCAGTTTTGGCTTCGTTTTATTTTTTATCTCATACAATAGAAGTTTTAAGTGGACCAATGGGTGTTTATTTGGCTTCGGAATTAGGAATGGGATCTGCTGCAAAAATGATGATTGGTACGGTCGGTGCGATCATTACTATTCCGGGTTTAGATCCCCTTTGCATTTTATTATTTGCGATAAGTCCTTTAAAGCCTGTTCAAAGAATGATGACAGGAATTCGCATAGTGGCCGTTAAAATTTCGGGAGGAATTTCAAATCGGTTTCATTTAAAGCAAGCGATGGCTAAAATTTTTGAAAATAAAGATCGCTTAAGCGAAATCATAAATAATTCTAGCGATACAAATATGAACTTAATTTATGATGCAAAAAGAGATGTGATGCTTAGGCAAATGATCGTAAAATCTCCTGAGGGAAAAGCTTATTTGGCTTTAACATTCGATCAAAAAAATGGAAAAACTTGGCTGGAGTCACTTGAAGTTTTAAATCAGACAATTCTCAATCAAAACAAAAAATCTCTTGATCTCATATTGAATCAATTCAATTGGAGCGTGAGATATGCCTTAAGTAAAGCAATCAAAAGCCCTCGTAAGACCTTCTATACGCACTCAGTTTCAACGACAAGTAATTCGACCAACATCCAGTTCAAAGACTATGCAGTCCTTTTAAAACCAAAAATAAGGCTGAGATCGCAGGCTCAAAATGAGACCGAAAAGGATACCGTGGCTTGCAAAGGTCTATTTCAATAATATTTGTTAGGGTTTACTTAAACCTCGTGCTTTAAATCCCGATAGATCTCTAGAGGATAAGCATGTCAGGCGACAATTCAAAAAAATTAAAAAAAGGTGGAGTCCTCATCCGTGAAGGGGATGCCGTAGAAAATATCTATCTGATCAAGTCAGGTAGGGTTACACTTTTTGTAGAAAGAAGTGGAAAAAAAATTGAATTGGGTCAATTGAATGCAGGTCAAATCATTGGAGAGAAGGCTCTCTTTGGTCCATCGAAGATGTCATTTTCTGTTCTTGCATCAAACGAAGTGACTTACCTTGAAGTTCCACTAAAGCTTATCGAGCCTATGTTTGCAGGTCTTTCTGGAATCATTAAAGGTGTTACAAAGGGTGTTGTGGATTCTCTCACAGACACGCGCAAGGCTCTTCAGTCTATCAAGATGGAAACAGATGCTATCCCGTGTGGTCAGAAGTTCATAGCAAAAGTTTTTGCTACAATTTACATGACAACAAACATGACAGGCACAAAGAAAGACGATTACGTTCAGGTTGCTTGGAATACTCTAAAGCTTTACTCAAACAGAATTTTTCTAGAGCCGCATTCAAGAGTTCTCTCAGTGATAGAAATTTTAACTAAATTAAAATATGCAGAGATGATTTATACTAAAAACGATGAAGGCGAAGAAGAATTTTCTGATATCAAATTCTTCAACGTAAAAATTATCGAAGAGTTTTCTGATTTTTATCAGTATCAATTCTACAAGCCAGGTCGCAGTGAAGTTATCTATATTGATAAATTAGCCATGAAGATCGTAGGCGGATTGGTTGCCTTGAGTGAGAATGCTGAAGTGGATCACAAAAGAGCTGTGAATTTGGATTACGAACTACTGTTCCAAGATATGAAAGCCAAATTCAATATAGAACTTAAGACAAATCACTTTGAACTCTTAGAGAAAAAAGGTTTGTTCGCTCAGAAAAAATCTAGAAATGACAAAGTTTTTTTGATGTTTGATAGAGAAGAATTCAAGCGTACACATATAATGTGGCAAATTATTCATGAGATCGATAAGTGGAATGACCTCGGCTATGTTAAAATGGTAGAAGAAGAGGAAAAAAAGACAGTTGCCACTGGAGGGATGGAATGTCCTTCTTGCTCTGGAGCAATTTCAGCAGAACACAAGTTCTGTCCTCACTGCGGCCAGAAAACTCAAAGCTCTGCTGCTGCCTGATTTCTTCTGCCCAATAAATATCTCAAAGAGAAATATCCTATAAAAGCTGCCAACAGAGACCCTGTGAGAATTCCTAGTTTTGCGTAGTCTTCTGTGGCAGTTCCGCCAAAAGACAATCCATTGATAAATAGCGACATCGTAAACCCAATTCCTGCGATGAGGCCAACACCCGTCATCTCCAGCCAATCAATAGTGTCAGGCAATTTAGCTATTTTTAGTTTGCAGGCAACGAAACAGAAGATCAAAATTCCTAAGGGTTTTCCAATAACAAGTCCAAGCATTGCTCCTAAAGAAACACTGCTTTGAAAAATATCAGAAAAAGAAATGCCTTTCAAAACAAGTCCTGCATTGAAAAAAGCAAAAAGAGGCATGATAGAGAAGGTCACTATTGGATGAAGCGTATGGAGCCAGTGTGTGAGCGGTGTTGTTGAGCGCAATTCATTTTTCTCAAGCTCAAAAGGAGTTAGAAATGCCAAAATGACTCCCGCAATGGTCGCGTGAATTCCTGATTTAAAAATCAAGAACCAACTTAGAATTCCTAGGGTGATGTAGACAAATCTATGGAGTGGAACAAATCGATTTAAAAGATAGATGATGCTAAAAGGAATGATGGACAAGAGGAGATGCAAGATAGAAAGTTGTTTTGTATAGAAGAGAGCGATCACAAGGATTGCACCAAGATCATCAACAATAGCAAGGGCCAATAAAAATATTTTTAACTCTGCAGGAACTCGTTTTCCGAGTAAGGTGAGCACACCTACTGCAAATGCAATATCTGTAGCCATGGGAATAGCCCAACCATGCTTATCGAGGGAGTCATTGGCATTCAATAAAAAATATATTAGAGCGGGAACGATCATTCCTCCGAGAGCCCCAAAAATGGCTAAAGAAGATTTTTTACGATCAGAAAGTTCCCCTTGAAAAATTTCTTTTTTAATTTCTAATCCCACAACATAAAAGAATATTGCCATGAGAGCGTCATTCACGATGTGATGAAGTGTCCATCCAAAGACTTCGAAATTAATAAAATAAAAATAGGAGTCACTTAAGGCAGAGTTAGAAAGTATGAGAGCGAGAGTCGCAGTGAACAGCAGGAGAATTCCTCCTGCCGCTTCATTATTAAAAAATTCTTCAAGTCTCTTATTCATTACATTAGTTAATACTAAAAATTAATCAGCGACAAGGCTTCTCAGCATCCAGGCAGTTTTTTCGTGAAGTTGTATTCTTTGAGTCAAAAGATCAAGAGTCGCCTCATCACTTCCTTTTTCTGCAGCCGGGAAAACCGATCTTGCTGTTTTTGCTACCGTCTCGTGAGCGTGAACTAAGTTTTTGATCATGTCATGAGCAGAAGGAATACCTTCCTCTTCTTTGATTTTTGTGAGTTTTGCATATTGAGCATATGTTCCTGGAGCATAAAATCCTAGAGCTCGAATTCTTTCTGCAATGTTATCCACAGCAAGTGCAAGCTCATTGTAATGTTGTTCAAACATCAGATGAAGAGTTTGAAACATCGGCCCTGTCACGTTCCAATGATAGTTGTGCGTTTTTAAATAAAGCGAATAAGAATCTGCTAAAAAATGAGATAAACCATCTGCAATTTCTTTTCTTGATGCATCCGGTATTCCAATGTCAATTTTCATATAAAGTACTCCTGTTATAAAAATGTAAATACATAAGAACCTTGGCTCTTAATGCATCAGGATATCAAGAAACTTTTTTTGAATCACCAGATTTTTTGGGTTGTGGCTTATTCTTATTGTTTTTTCCCCTGATAAAGAGTGGCTGTGAAAAGAAATCCACTCTTGAGAGTCTAAGTCCTGAGGGCTTTAGCATGATCCAATTGCGAATAAGAGTAACATTCTGTGAGAGGTCGGGGAATTGGAATAAAGCGAGGAATCTGAGTCCTGTAGAGGCGCAAAACACGATCATGTAGGCTTGGTAGTTTGCACCGAAATATTTAAATACAAACCCCGCGATCACAGAACCAACGATAATGCAGAGGGTTTGAGCAAAGTTGAAAAATGTAAGAGCCTCTGTTCTTTCCTTTTGTGGAATTTGATTAAAGAGAATGAGAAATGTTATCAATTCATACATTCCCCACATGAAGCCAGATGTCGCCTGCATAATGGCTAAATACACTGGATCTTGACTCACGGTCCATACAAGAGGAAGAGGAATAATGCCAAGTGTAGCAAAAAATAAAGTTCTTTGTGGACCAACACTTTCAATTATTTTTTTTGTTATAGGTTGAGCAATAATTTTTGCTACAAAAGAACTCGCAAGCATAATCATATATGTGCGATAAGAAAATTGAAGTTCTTTAAGCATAAAAGGATTAAAGAATGCAGCCGAAAAATAAACGCCAAATTGAAATATAAAAATAAACTTCAGAGTTCTGGCATAATCTCTTTTCCAAATCGTTTTGCAAACGTGACGAAATGAAAATTTCTCAATTGATGCAGTCATATCTTCGTTTTCAGTATGAAGAGAAAGAAGATATGAAGATATAATCCTCAAAACTCCAGAAACAACGAAAATGCCGAAGAAGGCCTTAAGGATTGTATTTTGATCAGAAAATACATGCAGAATTAATCCTCCGGTGACGAGCCCAATAAAAACACAAGAAGAACTGAGCATCGATCTGCTAGAGAAAAACTTCAGTCGAGAATGTTCTGGAACAATCTTTGTCATCCAAGAATTCCACGCAGGCCCTGTCGACATCCCTCCAGCCCAATAGAAGGCTGCGATAATAAATAATACTTCGACCGGAACCGGAATGAACGTTGTCATAGCTAAAGCAAATAAACTTATTCCTTGTAGGAATGAAGTTTTTGTAACCCATTTCCTATAAGATTTTAAACGAAACACTCCGTAAGGAGACGCGAGCTGAAGAATTGCTCCCGCGAAAAGTGGAATTGTAGAAATCAAACTTGCAGAGAGCTGCGAAAAACCTTTCGTCAAAACGAAGGCCGCAATGTAAGTTTCTCCAAGTCCCACCATAAAGCTGTAAGAGCACCCGTCGAGGATGCTGTAGCGTAAATTTTTTTGAGTCAGATTTTTTTCTATACTGATTTGGGATTCCACTTGCACCTGTTTGTAGCGTGAGTCGATTTGCCGATCTGTAGAGTGATCGACCTAGTCGCTATAGGTATAGGATATTTCAAAGTGTGTAGATTCGTAAGGTGTGCAGGACCAAAAAAGAAAAGGCCAGACAATTGTCCAGCCTTAACCTTTACTGATGTTGGTGCATATTCTTAGATGCTAATCACTAAAGATTAGTAAAGCTGTGCGATTCCTCCAACATCAGCTCTAAGTAAAGGGTCATGCTTCTCCACATGAAAACGGTATCCGCTGCCATGAACAGATTGTACATAGTTAGAGTATGGTTCTAATTTCTTTCTTAGTTTGCTCACGTGTGTGTCGACTGAACGTGTGTAAACATGAATATTCTCTCCCCATACGTGATTTAAGATTTCATCACGTGAGAAAACTTTTCCAGGTGCCTTTGCAAACATCAATAAAATTTTGAACTCAATAGGTGTTAACTCGATACGATCTGAATCGGGCTGACCTTTGATTCTGATTGATTGAGTCGATTTGTTGATTTCGATTTCTCCGGTTTTAATAATATCAGCTTGAACAGCTTCCTTTTGTTTTTTACGCATCTTGCCTTCGATACGAGCTTTTAATTCCAATGGATCAAATGGTTTTGGGATGTAATCATCTGCGCCCACTGAGAAGCCAAGGACTTTGTCTGATACAGAATTTTTCGCTGTTAAAAAGATAACAGGGATTTGCGACAGCGTTTCGTCTGTTTGTAAAACAGAGCATAATCTAAAGCCGTCACCATCTGGGAGCATCACATCAAGAAGTATTAAATCAAAAGGGTGCTGTTTTACCAACTCCATTGCCTCTTGTAAATTTTGGGCCCAGTGTAGTTCATTTGAGCCACCGATGGCGCGATCAACCAGTTGATATGAATCCACTGAATCTTCGACTAATAAAATTTTATTCATTTAATAACTCCTTTAAAAATAAAACATCCGTTGTTACATGTAAGGTAGCGTGTCATACGTACACATACATGAAGTTTTGAACATATTCATTATCAAGTAGGCATCTAAAATTACCAATATATTAATTGTTTAGAATCGCACACATTCCATAAAAATAAGTTTAAACACCTGATTTTATTAGCAAAAACTATCTACACATATGTGTAGATGGAAGTATGAAATCATAACATATGCTGTACATTATTGAGACATTTTTTGAAAGATTTAGAGATTTTTTTATGACTCTTTATTTGCTTTTGGAGTGGATCTAATGATGGCTTGACCACGAATTTCTGGTTGAGGCAGAAGTCCTTTGCCTTTGACGGCACCTTTTATCCACTGCTTGAAACTGTCCTTCAAGTTTGGGCGTTCAGTTCTTAGCGGATAACCTTGAACTGTCAGTTGATCAATCACTTTGTTGAGTTCATTTTGCGAAGGAGAAACTTTTGTGAAGAATGTTCCGAATCCTTCTATACCTTTGAATACGACTTGAACTTCCATCATGAATTTTTTCTGAAATAATTCGAAAGAGACATTAAAAATATCTCCTCGCGAAAAATCGAGAGTGGTTTCAATCATTCCTCCGCCTTCTGAAATATTTCGTATTGTTCCAGTAGAAGTGGAATTTTTGGTTTCAATAAGAGTAGGGACATCCACTAAATATCTTGGCTTTTGTTCCCACCATCGGAGAGAGGGCTTTAGATAAACGTTTCTGACTGAGGGAAGTAAGAAATAACAGAAGATAATGACATTCACAGTTTCAAGAATTAAGAATGTTTGAAGAGGAAGTTTTGGTGAGGTCGCCCACTCTTGAATTAGCAAAATACTCGTTGCTAGAGTGAAAGCCATCAATAAAAAATAACTCCACTTCCTAAATTTAAGAATAGATAAACCCGTAATAAGAGGAAGAAGCATCCAGAAGATATTTTCTAGAATATGTTTGTTCACAAACAAATATTCGAGATAATCAAAAAAGAGAACTCCATTTAGCTGCGCGCTAAAATAAATATTAAAGATAGGCGCAAAAATATGGATTAAAGCGATTATAATGATGGGCCATGGTCTTACTCTCATATATTTCAATTATGAGAACATGGATCTTGAACGTCAAGAAAGTACTTCTAATCGGCTAGGACCTATGCTAGAACACTACCCATGAACATTATCGCCATGTTCAGACCAGGTCTAAGAGTACGGTTTTCGTTTCCCAGGGCCTTTTAATTTGGCGAGATTTTATCTAACAGGAGGCCCAAATGGCTAAGAAGTTATACGTAGGGAATTTACCTTACTCGGTTCAGGACCAAGATCTTGAGCAATTATTCGGACAAGCTGGAACAGTAGCATCAGCAAGAGTAATCACTGACCGTGATTCAGGCAGAAGCAAAGGTTTTGGTTTTGTTGAAATGGAAGACGATCAAGCAGCTATTGATTGTGTTGAGCGTTTTAACGGTCAAGATTTTCAAGGCAGAGCTTTGAAAGTTTCTGAAGCTAAACCACAAGAAGGTGGCGGACGCAGCGGCGGTGGCGGCGGCGGACGTGGTGGATTCGGTGGTGGTGGCGGACGCAGCGGCGGTGGCGGCGGCGGACGTGGCGATCGTTTCAACAGTGAGTACTAATTTACTTTCTTAAGACAGTAACCAATCTGAAATGTTCAAAACATTAAGAAAAGCTTCTCGAAAGGGAAGCTTTTTTTATTTATGAAATGAGTAAACCATGTCGAGCTTTAAAAAAAACTACATTACAAAAGAAGGTGCAGAAGCTCTTAGACAAGAGTATCAGCATCTTTTTCATGTAGAGAGACCAAAGCTTGTAACGACCGTTGCCTGGGCTGCGAGTAATGGCGATCGTTCAGAAAATGCAGACTATATCTATGGTAAAAGAAGATTGAGAGAAATTGATCGTAGGCTCGGTCATCTGAATGACAAACTGTCGCGTGCAGAAGTAGTGGATATTTCCACACTCAAATCAGATAAAATTATTTTTGGTGCCGTTGTAGAAATTGAAGACGAAGAAGGTAATGCATTTAAATATCAAATTGTCGGTGAAGATGAGATTGATGCTGAGAAAGGCAAGATGAGTTGGAAATCGCCAGTAGGAAAAGCTCTGTTGGGGAAAAAAATCGATGAAGAAGTCGAGGTTAAAACTCCGAACGGTATAAAGATCTATACCGTTCTAAAGTTTTACTTTAAAAATCTATGAATAAATTATTCGCATTTGAATCCAGAATTTTCTAAATTGCCTTTGATTTTTTCTTTTACAGATTCGCAATGTGCAGTTCCGTTTCCAGAGTTTGCAGGCGTTGTGGTTTGGTCAAACTTTGTATAGGAAAGTTCGCAACCACCATCTTTCGTGATTACTTCTAATGATCTTGTGTCAGATCCACTTTTGCAAACTAGAGATCCTGCTTGTTTGGCGGCAGCTGCTTTTGTGGTGGCTCCTTTTGCATCTTTTTTCGTGTCTTTTTTGTTAGCTTCTTGTTTGGTCGTTGCGGCAGGTGTTGTTGTTTTTTCTTTTGAAGAGCAAGATACAAAGAATAAGCTCAATGCCAATAACGATGCGATTTTTAATTTCACGGATATCCTCCAGGATGTGTTTAAGATTACGTTAGTAAATATGAAGATTTATGATAAGTAGGAAGATAGGGATAAGTCAAAAATGAAAAAGCTTTTTTACGCGGTTGTGTTGATATTTTTATCAATTGGTCTAGTTTTCTATTTTTTTACGCTGCAAACGTTTCAACAAATTGAAATTGCGAGAATGAAATGGGCCGGTGTCTCCAGTATTGTGGATACGAATTTTCATTATTTTGAGAAAAACAACTGCACGGATGAAAAAAACTGTCAGTGCGTGCTCTTAATCCATGGCTTGGGTGATTTTGCTCTCACTTGGAGAAACATGCTTTCAGAGCCAAAGTCTTCTTTTGCTAAAAACATTCACTTTTTTGCCCCAAATCTTCCGGGCTCCTTATCTAGTCCCAAGCTTAAATCACAAGATGATTATAATGTGCAGAATATGGCGCGCTTGGTATCCGAGGCTTTTATTCCAAAATGCGATTCATGGATTGTGGTGGGAAACAGTTACGGTGGATGGATGGCAGTATTCATGGCCCTGAATTTGAAACAAATAAAAGGGCTGTTGTTGCTAGCTCCCGCTGGCCTCAAAAAAGACTATGGATATCTTACAGATTATTTTTTAAATCCCACCGTCGAAGGAGCGAGAGGGTTTTATAAAAAACTATATTATAACCCTAAAGATGTTCCTGATTTTATTTTTGAAAGAGTAGTGACAAGATTAAAAACGCAAACTGTAATTGAGCAACTCAAATCGATAACAAATGCGGATTATTTAGAACTGCATCTTCCTAGAATTCAAATTCCTGTAAGCTATGTTTGGGGAGACGCAGATCAAGTAATTCCTGCGGAGTGGTCGGAGAGCTATGTTAGAGCCACGCCAAACTCTCATTACAAGCTTTTAAAAAACTGCGGCCACGTACCGCAAAAAGAATGCTTTTCGGAAGTCTTATCTGAGTTGAATGCGCTTTTATTGCAGGCAGTGCCTTAAATGAAAGTAAGCTGAGAATAAGCTGTTCACGGAATCAACACTCAAATCCAATTTTTACATAAACCAGAATCCCGATTGTGATTTGCAGGCAAAACATTCAAAATGCTCTAAAGCGTGGGGTAACGTTTGAAAATTGGCACAATTCTTTTAATTCTATTGGTATTAGGAACTCTCAGTTCTCAGGCAAATGAAGGTTTGCAATGTTCCTCTCTTTTTAGAGAGGGTCCTAAGGAGCAGCCTCATTTTGAAAATGGTCATAATGTACCTCTTAAAAATATTATGCAAAAAATGAAAGAATTAGAAGATAACATCAGAGAATTTGTAGATGGTCTCACACCGAAAAATTTCAGTAAGTATATTCCTGACAATTCTGCAAAGTATAGGAATCTCGAAGCCCTAAAAGAAATTTTAGATATCGCGGATACATACGAAAAGATCTTAAATCATTTAGTGGAACACTCTGATCACATGATGATGAGTCCCAGAATTCAAATGATTCCTGCGGAAAAGCGAGAAGCATTTGTTGAAAAATACAAGCAATCCTATGTGAATTATCTTGCCACTTTTCAGAGACTCAAATACAGCCTGGAAAATATGGAAGGCAAAGATCCTTCCACTTGGAATAATTTAGAGGCGCAAAATATTCTTATGGAGCTGCATGGGCAAATGGGCGCGGCTCATAATAAATTTTAGATATACTCTTCAAATGCCTCGGGAATGTCGGATTCAATTTCGATCATAAAATTTGTGGCCGGATGTTTAAATCTCAATTTATGCGCATGTAAGAAGAGTCTGGGATAATTCTGAGATCCATCTTTAAAGTAAAGAGGATCACCTAAAATCGGTAATCCGTGTTCAAATAAATGCACTCTAATTTGATGGGTTCTGCCGGTTTGAGGTTTCACTTCAATCAAAGCATACTTATCGTTTTTTTCTTTCACTAGAAAGTCCGTGATGGCGTGATCGCCACCGCTCTTTACAGACTGCATAATCTGCGAATCAGGTTTTCGAGCCAGGTGACTTTCAATTGTCCAAGAATTTTGATGCAAGTTTGGGCTGCGGGTTAAGGCCACATAGGTTTTTACTATTTTTCTTTTGGCAAAAAGATCGCCGACCGCTTTGTTTACGCTCTGTTGTTTTGTTAAAAGCACAATTCCAGAAGTGTCCTTGTCTAGTCGATGATGCAGTCCCACATAAGAAATTTTTCCGTCGCGTTCTTTTAAATATCTTTTAAGGCCGGCCACCAGATGATCTCGATCTGGATCAAGAGTGGAATGGGTGGGAACGCCAATCGGTTTATTTAGAACAATAATGTATTCATCCTCGAACAAAATATTTTTCTTTCCAAAATTGAATTCTACTTTTGGTGGTTTTTGCACGCGCTTGATGTCTTCGATTTTTAAGACGATAGAAACAAACTGCCCTTTTTTTAAAAACTTCTGCGGAAGCTTTTCGATGCGATCATCGATTTTTACAAACCCACGAGTGATGTAGTTTTGTAAGAGTTGATCAGAGAATCTGATTTTTTTCTCTACTACTACTTTTTCTTTTAAGAAATCAAAAAGATTTTCGTGAGAGGAAGTTGTTTTTTCAAATAAAAAATTCTTCCGGTTATTTTTTTTAGGTGCCATAAGTGATCTCATTTTCCTTAACTAGCTTTTTTGATTTGTGTAAGAATCGCGCTACTAAAAGCATTGAAGATATAAGTAAACTAATTCCCAGTGCAGCCCAAATACCCATGTGTTTATAACCTTCTTTAAAAGCCAAATAGTAACCTAGAGGTAGAGCTACTACCCAGTATGCAAAAAAGGCTATCACTGTTGGAATTTTCACATCTTGCAGCCCACGTAGTGCTGACATCGCTACTGCTTGAGTGCTATCAGAGATTTGGAATAGGCAGACAATAATTAAAATTTGTGCAGCCATCTGCTCAACTTCTACATCAGAAATAAAAAGAGTAGGGAGGTAGTTTCTCGTTAGTAAAATTCCTACACCTAAAATGCCCAGAGTAATTCCCACAAATGAAAAAGATCCAATTCCAACTTGCCTTAAGGCAGGATAGTTTTGTTCGCCTTTGAGTTGTCCTACTCGAACTCCAACAGCAAAAGATAAGCCTAGTGCCATCATAAATGTAGTGGAGGCAATTTGTAGTGCAATCTGATGGGCTGCAAGAGCTTTCGTACCCAGCCACCCAATCATAATTCCGCTTCCTGCAAATGCAGCAACTTCAAAGAGGTATTGAAATCCACTTGGAATTCCAATTCTTGCTAGATCTTTAAAAGCGTAGATATCTATTTTTTCCGACGCAAAAGTAGTTCTGAATTTTTCATAAATTTTTGAGCGTAGAATATAAATATAAAAAAGAACAACCACTAAAACCCTGGATATAAGGGTCGCAATTCCTGCTCCATAAAGTCCAAGTTCAGGAAATCCGTACAATCCGTAAATCAGTAAGGAATTTAGAATAAAATTTGCAAGTAGGCCTATTCCTAGAAAAGCCAAAGGTACTACAGGATGAGATATTCCTTCTGAAAAATGTTTGAGTACAAAAAATAAAATAAAAGGAAGAATCGACCACGAAATAGTCAGGTAATAGTTGTAAGATTCATTGAGCACCTCAATAGGTTGTTGAAAGATTGAAAGATGTCCGCTCAATAGTATTAATCCAATAATGATCAAAAATGTAATCAGTCCGATAAAAAGTAAGGCGTTATTGAGGATTCTTCCGCAATTTTTATAGTTCTTCTCTCCAAAGCTTTGTGCAATCAATACGGAAACCGCCGATGACATACCTAAGGCAAAGACCATAGGAATGTTGCAAACATTATTTACGAAGGCAGAAGCACTCAATGGAACAACCCCGGCTCTTCCTACCATTGCCGTATCCATTAAACCAAAAGACAGTTGACCCAATTGAGATAAAACAATTGGTAAGGCTAATTTGAGCGTGATTCTAAGCTCATAGAATAAGGATTTAAAATAAGGCTTGGTTATCATGAAAGAGCATAATCATCTCTCCCATAATAACCGTCAAGCTTTGAGCCGAGATTAATGGAAATAGTTCTTCTTCATTTCAGTATAATGAACTTCTTGCATCTTTCCTGCGCGGCTACACATCATGTTTGCAGTATCGATCTGGTAGTTCACCATGGCTTTGAGATTGTTATCGTAAAATTCTACGTAGCAATCCGGAAAACCAAGGACGTGGCCAAACTCATGGCGAATAGTCCATTGAACATCCCACTCCGTGAGGGGAGCATTACCATCCATAGTGATTTTATTTCCACCAAGTCCATCAACATGAGGAGTATCACCAGGAACGAATTCCACGTGGACTGCAGCATTGGATTTGAATTCGAGATCTAGATTCCATCCATCCCATTTCCATTCATCTTCGATATTGTATTCCAGGAATTGATTCACTTCTGCGCTCCCTGTTGGGCGGATTGGAATGTAAGCTCTGCTGGGATCAGTGCTTGTCCATTTGATGTCGGTTCTTATGCCACCTAGAACAAAGTTTTCATCAAATATAGCTTTAGATGTGCTTAGGTACTTTTCGTAGAATGCCAAGACACCATTGGTTTGAAGAGCTTTCTTGAATTTGTTTTCACAACCAGTTAAACCGTCTTTGTTTTCGCACATGTTGATGAGGAGTGGAGTCAGGCGAGTTTGATCGCCTGTAGAAAGAGAAGAGAAGTTCGTGAGCTTATCGTTTAAATTTTCTTCTTTTGATAAGAAGTAATAACCACGAATGTCGCTCACTTTATTTTGTTGGTAATATGACATGTAGGGCTTCAATGTTAACCAACGAGCTGCTGTTTGGTACATCTTGTCTACTTTTTTGGCCCATAGAATGTAAGTTTCAAGATCTATTTCTGGAGTGTCTGTGAAATCCGCAGTTCCAAAAATGATATTCTTCATGTTTTCGGGAATTACAGTTAAGAGTTCTTTGAAATCTCTTTCTACAGTTTCGGGGCTATAAATTTTTGGCTTATTGATTGGAATGGGAGTCAGTTCACCGGGCTTGGTGAGCGCAATTTTTTGGCCGTCGGGTAGAAGTGCATTCATGTGCTTTAGCCAATCCATATTTTTCTTGCCTACACGGATAGCTTCGTTCACATAGTCCGAAACAGTTTCGTTCAGTTCCATCATTTTGAGGTGTTCATAGCTGATATTTTGATCAGGCATAATGTGAATTGGATAATCCGCCCTCTTCGCGGTTGGTTTGTGAGCTGCTGATTTATAAGCAGCTAAAGATGGATGTAAAAAGGTGACTTGAGTTAGACCCAAGACGACAAGCGTAAGTATAAGATTTTTCATGTGTTCCCTCCCCAGGGTATGCCGAGAGCTTAAAGCTCTTGATAATCAAAGACCAAGTTAGCGTTGCATGACTTGTAGGGGTGGTCAATTATCTAGCAGGATGTAGCTTGATGTGTAAAAAGGGTTTGACAGTTTTCAAGTCGATCAGCTAACTTAGCCTCTTTCTCTGGATCTGTTCTCATTGTACGCGGAAGTAGCTCAGCTGATAGAGCGTCGCCTTGCCAAGGCGAAGGTCGCGGGTTTGATCCCCGTCTTCCGCTCCAATTTCCACTCTGGAAATTGGAGCGATAAATTCCAAAAAATAAAGTTTCTAAAAGCGTATAGCATGTCTGTAAAAAGTTCGTGTGGACAGCTTATGTCCACACATTGTGGACAAATTTATAGCGGTTTTAAAAATCTTTTCGTATACCCTCCTTCATGTTGGTAAATGATATAGACAAAAATTTAACCCTAAGAACTCTTTTAAATGAAGAGTATCAAAGAAGAGCTTTAAAAAATCCTTCCTTCTCACTGCGTGCTTTTGCTCAAAAGCTCAATATCGATGTTTCATTGCTGTCTAAACTTTTGCGTGGAAAAAGACAATTTACCCGAGAAACAACTCTTAAAGTAACAGACTTTCTTGGCGTAACTGAATCTGCGATTTTTGATCACCTGAATTTCACAGCTAATGATTATACATTCTTAGAAGAAGATCATTTCTTGATTCTTTCTCATTATATTCACTTTGCACTTTTAGAATATTTTAAATTGAACGAAGATTTTGATATAAAGATCATCGCAAAACGATTCCGAACAACACCTGTAATTATCGAAGGTGCTTTGAATCGCTTAGTAAGACTCAAGTTCATCAAGTCTACAAAAGATGGCTACAAACTAATGCGTCCTGAAAATGAATGGGTGGATTTTAAAAGAACATCAAGCGCTCGTAAAAAGTATCAAATCGAACTCTTAGAAAAAGCCATCGAAAGAATCGAAGATATCGATGTCGTAAAACGTGATAACACATCAAATACAATGGCCATCGATCCTGAGCTTATGCCCGAAGTGAAAAAGAAGATTACACAATTTAGAAGAAGTCTCGACAAATATGTAGACCAAAATTCCAAGAGGAAAACCGAAGTCTATAATCTTTCAGTAGCCTTTTTCCCATTAACTAAGAACTTAAAAAACTTATAGAGGAGTAATTATGAAAAAAATTTTAATCGCGTTTGCAATATTAGCATCCGTAAGTGCATATGCTAATAGTAAAAACACTCGAGGACAAGACGGTAGCGGTGGCGGAGGTATTTGCATCAATGACAAATGTAAATTGCTTGCTGAAGCTGGCTTTAGATTATTGCCAGGAGGAGGAGATATTGAGATTTCTTTAGATGTCATTGAAGAACTTAATAAAATGGAGCAGTTGCTTAAAAAATACGACCCAATCATCAGGTTTAGCCTTAGGAAAATTATTGGAGATCCGGGCGATATTCAGTTTGTAACAACGACCAACCCTAGTATTGTAAAAAAATTTTTAGAAGAATATAAATCTGTTCTGAGTAAAAACGACGGAAACTCTTACAAGGAAAACTTTGAAATTTTTGCTTTTACTACCCTCGATGGTTCCAGAAGGGAAAAAACTTATATCATCGTAGATCAATACAAAAAGCTTTCTACGCGAGGTAAAGCATTACTTTTATATCACGAATATTTATTGCGAAACTACACATCTTCGCTAGAAGAAGCATTGAGACATGACGGAGCTCTAATCGATATTCTATATGCAATAGAAAATAATGACTGGAGTAAAATAGATATTTGGGAGTTTGCGGCTATTAAATCAATTCCTAGTTATATTTTTGGAGACCTTGTTAACAGAAAAGGGCCGATGAATATTAATGATATTTTCGGTGATCAGATTACTGATATAAACGAAGACACCTCATTTAGATTAAAACTTTCCTACTCTCAAGCTCTGATCAATAATAAGTATGATGCAAGATTTTCGAAATACTTAAAGGCTGAACCTACGTTTTATACGTTTCGTAAGTCGAATCGGTCGCATATTTATTTAAGGTTTGTTTCTGAAGAACTGATTAAAAAAAATTCCGGGCAAATCGTATTTACAAAAGAACTTTTCGAGAAATTTTTAGAAAAAGAATCTGTTGTAAATCCAGGACTTATTGAAGCTTTAAAAAAATGCAATGACCATAAAGACAACTCTATTTATATGTACGCAAAAGAAGAGGGCCAAATGAAATTCCCGGAAGCTGAGTTCGCTAGTTGTATTGTTTTGGCAAACTCTGGTGATTACGGATATTTCCTTTATCAACTGTTCCCATACATTCAAGGGATTGACCTTAATATTCCAGGCAAATTAGTTTGCAACTACAAGAAAGAAAACATTTACCGACCATATGAAATTGATTGTAAGCTAATAAAATAAAAGATCGGGGCGAAACCTTCGCAGTGAATTGATTAAATTGGAGTTTATGAAATTACCTATATTAAAAACCGACAGATTGACACTATCGCCACTATCGATGTCTGATTTTTTGCTCATGCGAGAATTGGATACCGATCCGGAAGTGGTAAAGTATTTAGCTCACGGGCAGGTGCGGGCAGAATCCGAGACCACAAAATTTTTAGCCAAAATTTTAAATGATTATGAGAAATATGGTCTTGGTCTTTACAAAGCGACTTTGACAGAGTCCGGTGAATTTGTCGGGAGGGCAGGGTTGATACCGTGGAATATCGAAAATGAATTCATGTGGGAGGTGGGCTGTTCATTAAAACCTTCATTTTGGAAAAAAGGTTTAGCCACCGAAGCTACCGAATTTTTAATAGATTGGGCCTTCAATAATCTCTCCGTAAATTTCATTATCGGTTTGATTGATCCTGAAAATCAAAACTCCATAAATGTATCCAAAAAAATCGGCATGTCTTTTTGGAAAACAGTAGTGGTCTACGATTGCACCGTGGATGCCTACAGAGTGAATAAAAAAGGCGCCAACTGATATTCTGTTACCTTTTTTCATATCATCGTCAAATTTTTCGACAGCAGATTTCTTGTTCTCTAACCTACGCCTTCTTTGGCTCGGGCAAGCTTATTGCATGCAAGTGAGCGAGGGAAGAATGCATGTTTAAAATGAAAATATTTGCTTTTGTATTTTTTAGTTTATTTATATGGATGATTGCCATTTCTGGGTCTCCAACGGTGATTGCTGTTTTGGATACACCGGTCGATTATTCACACCCCGAAATTCAAGCTGTTCTTGAAGAAGACCTTCTTAAGAATGCACAATTTGTTGATGAAAGAGGAGAAGAAAAATCATGGTACGACCTGAACCTCGAAGCCAAAGCTGAATTTGAAAAGAGGTTGAATCAAGAACTTTATGCAGAGCAGATCGAATATCTAAATGCGATGCACGGATCTACGGAGAGTCGTTCGCAAACGGGCAAGAATTTAAAATTTTTAATTGCTAGAGGGACATTAAAATACATATTTTCCCCGAAATACAGATCAAGTTTGAATATTGTAGCTAAGTATCTTCATGGAACTCATGTCGCGGGAATTATGATGAAATCACTGAGTAATGTAAGACTCATTAGTTTTCCACTCCTTAAAATATCTGAAAAAATGACTCTATCTGATATCCTCAACTACGATCCCGTTCCACAGCGCGAGGAAATGAGGCAGCAATTCGAGCAGATTTCAAAAATTCTTCAGAGTAACCATGTGCGGGTGGTCAACCTATCTATAGGTACTTCTCATGCATTGTATTTTAAAGAGATTAGGAAGCGTGCCACACTCGTACACAAAACAGTGTTTCGTAAAAAACTAAGGAATATGTCTAATGAAAGCGCAAAAATTTTCAAGGAAGAGATGATGAGGTTTATTCGCGCCAATCCCAATTCAGTATTTGTTTTAGGTGCCGGAAATGATAGGCGTGATCTCAGTAAGACGCCAGATCATACCGCAACTATCGAAGCAGAAAATCTCATTAAGGTTGCTGCGGTCAGTAGAAGTGGTAGTATTGCGCGGTTCTCTAATCACTCACCTTTACTTGTAGACATTGCCGCACGTGGTACCGGGATATCCAGTGCCATGGCAGGGGGCGGAGAGATACATATGTCGGGTACTTCCCAAGCAGTACCAAAGGTCACGAATGCTCTCGCTCAAATTTTTGAATCTGCTCCGCAAATTTCAGTTCAAGAAGCTATAGATATGTTATATGAAAAGCATACTAAAGAAAAACCATCGTTAGCAGATTTTGTTGCGAATGGCAGAGTTCTAGCTATCGACAGACTTTCTTTATTTCCGCACAGATCTTCATCAGAAAACTTCCGCGCTGAAATGGGTGATGCCCCTTTAGAAGATCTGAAAAGTCTTTTTGACAAATATATGGATATAGACGGCCTTTTGCCGCGTGAATCTTCAATTTCAAAAAATGCATGTCACGCTATATTTAGATGATAAATCTGAAACCGGCTATGATTAGAACCTATTCAAGCTTGTCATTTTTTGAGTGCTTGGCCCAGAAAATCAATTAAGTAAAAACTATCTGGTGCAGAGCTGCTGCACCAGTTTGGTGCAAAAATAATTGAATATAGAGCGCTGTTAGTTATAACTCTCTCTAATGGCACAATTTAAAGAACTACTACAACAAGAATTTTTGCGAAGGACTACTAAGAATGGCGGATACTCTCTTCGCGCCTATGCAAAGTTTTTAGATATGAGCCACGCAACACTTTCTACGATGCTTGCGGGTAAGCGGACAATTACTCCAGCTACAATTACCAAGCTTGCAAAAAAATTAGGTTTAGGCCCTCAAGCCACTGAAAACTATTTAAATCCGGCCACAAATGAAGATGGCAAGACTCAAAATTATCATGTTATCCAAGAAGACGCGTTCAATTCCATTTCAGAATGGTATTTTGATGCGATTTTGCAATTGAGCTTAATTCCAAAAATCAATTTAGAGCCAAATACAATATCTTCAGTTCTCTCTATTTCGAAACTGGAAGCCAGGCTCGCATTAGAAACCTTAGAGCGATTGGAACTCTTAAAGAAAAATAAAAATGGAAAATGGATAAAAACTCAAAAAAATTCTATTAACTATTTGGATCCTGATTTTACAAATGTGGCTATGAGGAAATATCAAAAAAGCATTCT
Source organism: Bdellovibrionota bacterium (assembly GCA_040386775.1). Taxonomy (NCBI): domain Bacteria; kingdom Pseudomonadati; phylum Bdellovibrionota; species Bdellovibrionota bacterium. Next base: position 183,470 of record JAZKEU010000017.1, read on the forward strand.
AGAAAAGTCTTTAGAGGCCTTGGATAATCTACCGCGTAGTGAAAGAGATCATACATCCACAATGATGGCTGTTCAAAAAAAAGATCTTACGCAGGTTAAAGAACTCATAAAAAAATTCAGGCACGATTTAGACAAATATTTACAGAGAGATGGGGCAAAATTTGATGAGATCTACCAACTTCAAATGTCCTTTTTTCCAATAACAAATTTAACAAATAAAAAGAACGAGGAGAAAAAATAATGAAAACACTATTAACACTATCATTAGTGATAGGATTAAGTATTCAAGCCAATGCAGGCGAAGACCGTGGCGGTGGCGATCCATGTGAAAGCAGAATTAAAGTCATAAGCCAAGATATTAAGTCTTGGATTTTAAAAGGAGGAGCAAAGGGATTGACTCTTCCGGCAAATATTTCTGTTGAGACTTATTCTAATTCGATTATCTCTCAAATAAATACAGCTCAAGTAACTTGTGTCGATGAAAAAGACTCTGGATATCCGGTGCAAGTCAGTGGGGAGCCCAAAGTTTGCCGCTTTGACAGAAATGATGATAAAAGTAAGATCACTTGTGATATTAGAAAGTTTCAAGCATTAAATGAAAAGGAACAATATGAATTGATTCATCACGAGTATGCAGGACTTGCAGGAATTGAAAACCCAGAGGGTGCAAATTCTAAATATGAAATTTCAAATCAAATTTCAGAATATCTAGTAGACGTTGTAGTAAAAAAACTAGCGGTAAAAACCAAACTTACTTCCCCTGTATATAAGGGGTCATTTGAGCAGCTAAAAGAGCAATGTCAGATTGAAGAAACTTTGAATTATGTTCATGAACAAATAAAGCTTAAAGAAATAAATCGGGTAAATAGTATTCTCAATAAAGCTGGTATTGGGGTGAAGCATACTTCGCTCGTACTTTCTCCCATCCTCGGATGTTACATTGGCATGTATAAGGCGCATGATATAAAACCACAACATATGGCTATCTCTGTTGTGACATCTGACGGCTCCTTATTAGGAGCTGAACAATGTATGGGTACGATAGATCCGCAGTTTGTTGTAAAGTCGAATTCTGTTGGTCATCCAGTATCTGTGAGTTGCACAGTTCCCTTCAGTGCCTCTGGCAGTCGTCCTTATAAATTGTATAATCTGAAATATGGTGCACAAGTCGTTATTAAAAATGAGAAAAGCGATTATCCTTTTGGAGGGCGTAATGATGAAATCGCAATTTTTAAAGATATAAAAGTTCAAAACTAAATTAAAAAATGAATGAAAAGTTAACCAGGAGAAATAAATGAAAAAATTAATTATTATGTTTGCTGTTGTGCTGTTATCAGAAGTGTCTCAGGCCAATTCTACTATATTGACGGTCAGCCGTTCTGCATATCCAAGCGGTAATATTTCAGCATACTATCCGGATGTAGAGAGTAGCCTTATTGCTGAAGCAAATAAATATTGTAATCAGACAGCAAGAAAAGTAAAAAACATTTCTAACATTAATATTCAAATATACGGTGATTTTGTTTTAAGCAAAGATAGCACTAAAGCAATTTCTTATCCAAAAGTACTTTTTTCAGCTGTTGTTGCATGTAAATAACCCCCGAAAAATTTTTTCCAGCGCAACTCGAGGTTTAACAAGCTGAGTTGAAGGTAGCCACCTGACGGTCTATCTGCGACTCAGTTTTTACCACAAAACAGGAGTTGCAAAATGAGTTACCGTCCAAAGCAAGCACAGGTTGTGGCAATGTCCCGGGAGCAAGCCAAACATTGGATACCGTTCGAAAGTTTGTTGGATTTATTTCCAAGGCTATCAAGCTCAAACGATCCTTTGTTCAGCCAATCTAGCAGGGTTGGTTGAAATAAAATAGATATAAAACTTCAGTATTGATGTAATATTTACCTATAGAATTTTAAAAAGTTTAGTATTTTTTATTTTTAACTACGAAACCCTAGTTAAAAAAACTTAAGACTCGATTCATAGTTAATTCTTATTTATAAATAAAAAACTTTAAGGAGGACTTATGAAGATTTATGTTTTGTGTGCATTAATACTATTGGGTATTTCGATTTCAGCTTACGCAGATGATGATGTTCAAACGACAGAGGATGGGATGACCTTACTCTTGGATGCAAAAAATTTCGATTATACGTGTGCGTTATTAATAAAAGACAAAAAAGAAAATATTCCTTTCACGCTATGGATTGACGATAATTACAAAAAATCAAATCCTGAATTCGCTCCCCAAGCCGAAAATATCCGTACCGCATTATCATGGCCATTCAATGAAACAGTTATGGATTCTATTGGCACAGTTTTTAAGACAACAAAATTTAGTCAGGCTCGCTGCCTCACTCTTTGCTACGAAATCGAAGCTGAAGTAGCAAACGATGATGAAACAATATCCATTAAAGTAAGTCTAAAACAATCTTCTTCTAATTCTGACCAATACAACTTAAAACTTGTCACAAAAGACAGTGAAAATAATGAAGATTACGTAGAAGGAATGTGTCTTCGTTAATAAAATATCAATTTAAAAGCAACACTAGCAGTGTTGCTTTTATTAATAAGTGCGCTGGATAAACAACACTAAGCGGAGTAGGCACATTGTTGATTGAAGATTTTAAAAGATAATTCAAATTCAATCTGGATAAGTTTAGCGTTTCTAGGCCACAAGGAAGCGAGGTCCTGGCCAATAACTTCGACTAATTGTTTTTACGGAGTTTTTTCTAATAATTCTAAAATTTCTGATCGGCTAGGGTAGTTGCCTTCGAGTTTACGAACAGAGGGCAAGCCTAGGACACGAGTAATTTGTTTTATGACAACAAGTTTTTCTTTTTCAGTTTTTTGAGATGCACTTTCTAATTTTGCACCAATCAGCATATACAGATCTCTAGTAAAATCACTCATGGCAAGAGTATCTTCGACCCTTAGTCCTTCTTGGGTACGAACTCTGAATACTCCGTCTTCAGTAATTACGCGTATGTCTCTAGGAAAGTTTGAATGGTAAGGGCGATCTTTTTCTATTTCATAGAGTTTTGAGAAAATTCGATGGATAAACTGTGAGAATTGAATTTGCATAACCACATCAGACTTAATGGTCTCAAAGTTTTCAAATACGGCTCCTTTTTGGGAGGACTTCATAATTGCTTGGTGCGCATAAACACGGATAGAACCTCTAAAGGCGAGTAATTCATCAAGGCTGAGATATTTACTATAGTACCCAAGCATATTTTTTAAGCTATCTGAAATTTTTTCTGGAATAATCTCTGCATCATAAGGTTTTGCGGAACCACTAATTTTTCTCGATGAAGTCACGTTATGTATGAATTCATGGAAGCCAATACTATGTCGAAAGAAAGAATCACTAATCATTATGTCGGGTTGAAGAATAATTTTTCGCTCAGTTTTTGTTTCTGAAAATTTTCCGTCTAGTTTTTGTATTAAAAGTGAAGCTGGATCAAATACAATATCTAGCTTGTAAGGGGGAAGTTGCCCATTCTTGTACTTTATGGGTTCATAAAGCCTTCTTGCGATGCGATTAATGTAGTGATTTCCTGTTCTGGCGATAACAATATAAAAAGTATCCTTCTGGTTTTCATGCGTAGAATTATTTCGCACCAATGTGTGATCTATTCCGATTGCCGATAGAAATTTGTGGGTTCTGAAAATAAGACCCGAAAGTTCATTTTTCATTCTCTGTTGTGCGTGGTTAAGATTTTTAGAATTATTTCTTTCTTGCTCTGGGCGGAGGAATGCCTGCTGATTTTTAAGATAGTTTTGAATCTCAACTTGAAGAGGTTTTAGTACAATAAAATAGTGCTTAAGGGCTTCTTTAAATCTTTGATAGATCTCTTCATGATTCTCACGTTTGCTCGCTTTTATTGGAAGTGAATTGTATCCACCATTTTGCTTGATGACTCTGACAACTTCTCGATTAAATTCAAAACCTTCATTGCCCAACTCTTGAGAGATATCGAGAGTAGGTTGGGCATTTCTTGTGTTTTCTAATCTGAATAATGCTTCACATGTAGAATTTTGAGCTTCTACTTTAAAAGAAGCAATCAGCAATATCAGACTCAAAACAACAGTATTTTTCATTGTGTACTTGTTATTACAAAACCTATGCTTTTAGGGAATAGATATATTGATATTTAAGGACTAATACCTTCTAGGATGAAATATTTGCTTTACAGTTAACAAGTTATACGTTTTTTCAAAGAAGCTTTGGTATTAGTAAGAATTATATTGTCGGAGGACAGATTTTTTATAGATATTCTTTTGAAATAAAAATTCAAGAATTACCTTATCTATGCTATTATTGTTGAACTTTTAAAATCATATTATCAGAAAGTTAGGAAAAATTCTATGAAAATCATTTTTGTTTTTTTTGCTTTGATTTTGTTTTATCAAAACTTATCTGCTCTGCCACCTATACGGGAAGAGTATAGACAAGGTTATAAGCAAACCAGAAGTTTCTTTGCATTTAAAGAAGAAGAATTATTGAAAGAGTCTCTTCGTGATGGTGCTGTTGATTCCCTAATACCTAAATCTGACGAGACTATCAGAGATTTAATGGCAGTAGGGAGGGCAAGAGCTCCATCATTGTATCCGATGGGAATTTCGATGAACGATCCTCAAAATTTACTTCGTGATCTGGAGCTTCTGGTAGAAAAGTTACAGAGAAAAACTCGTATGCCTGATAAGATAGCAACATCCTGGGATGCTGGCTTGTATCCAAATCGACCTCCTACACATAAAGAAGAAAAAATGCTAGCTCTAGGAGATTACTATCATTGGATTGGTCATATCTATGAAGACAAAGGAGATTTAGAAAAAGCTTACGAGGCCTTTATAAGATCTCAATATCATTACAGTCAGACAAGACTAAAAAAATCAAGACGTATTGGAGCTCTTGGATTTCCTTTGGTTCAAGAGCACTCAGAATATCATATGAATAAGATCATTTCTTTAATTAAAGAAGTTGTATGGGCTCATAGTAATGTGAGTTGCCGCTCTTTATTTTAATTAGCTTTGATATGGTTTTTCTGTTTCATCAGGATTTTTGTCCTTTCTCATGTAGCGTTGACTCTCCTGGAGGTAACTTAAAAATTATGTTGTCTGAGGACAGGATGTTTTCTAGCATGTTCTTTTACTGAAAGGTCACATCATGAAATTCATTTTAGTTTTAACTGCATTATTCTTAGTTTCTTGCTCTTCATCTCCTAAAAATCCAACTCAAAAAACAATTGTTTTGATTCATGGGGCTCACATGGATGGATCGAGCTGGAGTCAGGTAAAAGCAATCTTGGAAAATAACGGTCAAGAGGTTGTTGCTCCAACAATGCCAGGAAGAGATAACAATAAAAATGTAGATCTCAATACCTATGCTCAAGTGGCTTGCGATCAAGCACCAGACAATTCAATCATTGTAGGTCATAGCCAAGGTGGGGCGATTGCAAATCAAATGGTTGGGATTTGTCCTGAAAAAATCGTGAAGATTATTTATGTCACGGCGGTCGTTCCGTTGAGCGGTGAAAGACCTTTTGATCTAATGGAAAAGCGCGATGAGAAAGCTTACGCAAAAACTGTAGTTTTCAAAAAAGACAGAGCTGAGCCTAAAAATAAAAGAGCATTCCTAAGAGCCATGGCTCAGGATTTTGATCATAAAACGACAAAGTCTCCTGTGATATATTCTGAACCAACAAAGGTTGCGGGAACTTTAGTAAAATTTGAGGCGGAAGATTTTGACGTCATTCCGAAAGCTTACGTTTTTGCCGAAGCAGATCTTATTATCACTCTAGCCACGCAAAAGAAATATACCAATCGAACCGAGTTTCAAGAGACCTATACCATCGTGTCGGGCCATCTTCCAATGGTTACAAAACCTGCGGCCCTTGCCGATGTCCTCTTAAAATCGTCCACTCTCTAGACACTCTAGTAGTTTTTTCTTTGCCCTTTTGATTTTTTACAAATGCGGCGATAAAGCTAGTAAAATGGCCTTCAATTATCAGGAGATAAAATGAACGCGCTATTTACAAAAATTTTCGTAGTTTTAGGATTGATTTTTTCTAGTTCCGCTTATGCGGAAATGGATAAACCTTGTGTTATCAATATTGATGTCGATGGGTGGAAGGATCTTGAAACCGTGTTGTTTATCGCTGCTGGCGGTTATGCCATGACTCATGATTCATCAAAAGCAGAATATAAAGTGCAAATCGATGAAGTTGAAGGGCAAGTTAAACGTTGCCTTTATGGATGTGATGAAAAACAAGATGTGTTAATAATCATGTCCATAATGAATGCTCAAGGTGATGTTGTTTTTACTAAAAATAAAGTTGCTACAAAATACCGCTCTCAAGATTTAATGGATGTAGGAAGAGTATCTAATGACCTTCCAACAAAAATGAATCTTCTGAGAGCCATTCCTGAGTGTAAAGACTTAAGAGCCTTAGAAAAGGATGTGTAATATTTAAGATTTGAGATAACCTTTGATGTAGTGATAACCAGAAATCACGCTCAAAGCCACGCTGACCCAAAGAGTCCAATAGCCGATTTGATAAATAGGCAATCCAAATAAGGGATAGTTAAAAAGAATGCATGGGATCGCCACCATCTGCGTAGCAGTTTTCCATTTTCCCATCTTCGCTGCGCTGATGATCACATTTTGGGTAGCAGCCACTGATCTTAATCCATCAATGATAGAATCTCTTGCTACAAGAATAATCACCATTATCGTGGTAAGACGATCTGTTGGAATAAGCATAATGAGTGTACTCGAAACCAAAACCTTGTCGGCAACGGGATCCATGAATTTTCCCATATTGCTGACGATTCCCCATTTGCGAGCAAAATAGCCGTCATAATAGTCCGTTATCGAAGCCAAAATAAACAATCCGCAGGCAATGATTCCAGATTGAGTCGTATCAAGATAAATAAACCAGATAATGAATGGTACAAAAGCCATGCGAGAGTAGGTCAGTAAATTGGGTAAATGTTTTTTCCACTGCATACAAATATTTTTTAGTACTTTATCCTAATAAGCAATAACAAAACATTGCCAATACACAAAAGATTTTATGTAGTATGTGTATGAAGATTTTAATTGTCTTGATGCTTATATTCTTTCATTTCAACGCTTACGGACAGGCTGAAATTCAGCATCCTCAAGATTTCCATAAACCCTTTTGGAAGAGTAAGCCTGATGTACAAAAAAAGATTATCAATGATGATTTGATCGTAGTTTCTGCGGATACAGATAAAATTAAAGACAAGCCTTTGTTGTATTCAATGAAGGTCGTAGCCGGTGGTACAGTAAAAGTGCCTTTGGATTTTACATTCCGAACTATCACGGATTATGAAAAGCTTAAAAACGTCGACGATCACTTTAAAGAATCAAAATACGATAAGGAAAAAAAGACACTGTTTTTACACTTAGAGGCTTTAGGTTATCACGCGCGTATGCATCTAAAGCTTAACGAAGTAGAAGTCATAGGATCAAAGGGCAAGGTCAAGCAGATTCACTGGGAATGCATCCAAGGGCAGTTCCTCGGTATGAAAGGTGTCTTTCAGGTAGAAGAGATAGAGCGTCAAAAAACTGAAATTTCCATGACTGCGATTTATAAGTCTGAGACATTACCTTTGCCTAAAGTTTTAATGGGATTAGGTCTCGAAATTGTCGGCCGTCAAGTGGCAACAAAAATGAGACAATATATTTTTGATCAATACAAAGACAAGTGAGACATCGTATGGATAGAAACTTAGCCCTAGAATTTATCAGAGTCACCGAAGCCGCCGCAATTTCATCTGCAAGATGGATGGGAAGAGGTGATTCAGATCGCGCCGATCAAGCTGCTGTAGATGCGATGAGAAAAGCTTTTGATTCAGTTCATATTCGCGGAACAGTAGTCATCGGAGAAGGGGAGCGTGATGAGGCACCGATGCTCTTCATCGGCGAAGAAGTCGGAAGTCGTGATCCCAGTGCTCCTCAAGTGGATATTGCCTTAGACCCTCTAGAGGGAACTAGTATTTGTGCCAGAGGTGGAGTGGGAGCAACCAGCGTTATCGCGATTGCTGAAAAAGGAAAATTTTTGCATGCGCCTGATACCTACATGGATAAAATCGCTGTCGGTCCCAAAGCCAAAGGGGTTGTTCATATTGACGAAACTCCCGAAAAAAATATCAAAGAATTAGCAAAAGCTTTAAATAAATCTGTTTCGGATACGACTGTGGTGATTTTAGAAAGACCAAGACATGAGGAGTTGATTGCGAGTGTTCGAAAAACTGGCGCGAGAATTCATTTGATTCATGATGGTGATGTCTCTGCGGCCATTGCTACAGCCTGGGGAGACACCGGCATCGATATGCTATTGGGTGTTGGTGGTGCGCCAGAAGGTGTAATTTCCGCAGCAGCCATGAAGTGTCTTGGTGGAGATTTCCAAGGTAGATTAAAGTTCAGAAATGATCAAGAAAAAGCCCGCGCGCAAAAAATGGGCGTTAAGGATCTTGATCGTGCTTATATGATCGATGAATTGGCTCCTGGCGATGTGATGTTTGTAGCCACAGGTGTAACTCATGGTCCGCTTTTGGATGGAGTGAGATTCTTAGCCAATGAAAGAGTTCAAACGCATTCGATTGTGATGAGATCAAAGACTGGAACGATTCGGGAAATTCGTGCCTATCATCATCTCACAAGAAAACCCCTTTAAAAAACTACAGAGAAAATTATAGAGAGACGCACACAGAATGTTTTGCTTTAAATGCCAAACAGAAATTTTAACAATTCCCGGAGTTCCAGTAGGGAGAAGAGAAGACTGTCCTTCTTGCGGTTCAGATGTGCATGTGTGCATGAATTGTACTCATTATGACAGAAGCGCTTACAATGAATGTAAAGAGTCTTCTTCGGACTATGTTAAAGAAAAAGACCGATCTAATTTCTGCGATTATTTTACGCCTTCGGACCGCAAAGGTTCCTCTGGAAAGTCTAAGGACGATCTGATGTCTGCGGCGGAAGCTCTCTTCAAGAAAAAGTAACTTGATCCTAGCCTCTTTTTAGCAAATAATTGGATATACACGGCAGAGGAGATAGTGGTTGCATGAGCAATTACTGAAATAGGCATGGCAGGCACGCAGACTACAGAAATATTCAATTGTACAAAAGACGAATTCTTTAAAATCATCGCGGATTATGAAAAGTATCCAGAATTTTTATCTGAAGTGAAAGACTGCAAGGTCGTAGAAACTCAAGGTGATACCAAAAAAGTAGAATACACGGTGAACGTTATCAAAAATTTCAAATACAATCTTTGGATGTCTGAAAAAGGCACAGAAAAAATCGAATGGGAATTTGCCGGCGGAGACCTTTTTAAATCTTCCAATGGTTCATGGGTTTTGGAAGATCAAGCTGGAAAAACAAAAGCAACTTATTCGGTGGATGCGGAATTCAAAATGTTTGTGCCGGGGCCCGTAGCAAAAACTTTAATTTCTGTAAACTTACCCAACATGATGAGTGCATATCACAAGAGAGTTAATGAGCTATATGGCAAATGATAAAAGCAAAAAAGACGACAACGAAAATGAGTCTTCTCCTCTAGAAGAAGACGATCTCAAGAAAAGCGGTCTATCCATTGCCGATATCGCCAAAAAAGTCGTAGCCGTAGGCGTGGGTGCAGCTTTCCTTACCGAAGAAAGCATTAGATCTGCTCTTGGCGAAGTGAAGCTTCCAAAAGAAATCTTGAATCTTGTGCTTCAAAACGCTTCAAAAACAAAAGACATCGTTGCCGACCAGGTAACAAAAGAGATCGTAAAACTCATTTCAAAAATTGATTTCGTAAAAGAAGCTTCAAGGTTCGTAGAAGAACATAAATTCAAAATCGAAATCGACATCACCAAGAAAGATAAAACACCAAAGCCCTAATTAGATCATATTGATTTATATATACGAACTATAACCATCATCATATTTTACTTATAAGTAATTCTGAACTATTTTTCTATTTAGGGAAAAGGGGAGGAATTATGAAAAACAACATCAATCACAATAGAAGAAATGCATTAAAAATAGGACTAAGTGCTTCAGGTCTTATATTGGCAATGTCACCAATGACGAAGGCTCTTGGACAAGCCTGCTTAGGCAAAACTCCAGAGCAACCAGAGGGCCCCTTCTACCCAATTCACGATCAGCTGGATAAAGACAACGATCTGACTTCCGTGACTGGGAAATCTGAAAGAGCTAAAGGCGAAGTCATATACGTAAGAGGAATAGCTACAGATGAAAAATGTCAACCCATCAAGGGCGCATTGGTAGAAATCTGGCAAGCTTGTCACACCGGAAAATACAATCATCCAGGAGATCCGAATACCGCAGCCTTGGATCCTAATTTCCAATACTGGGGAAAATGTGTCACCAATGAGAAAGGCGAGTATCTCTTTAAAACCATTTTACCAGGAGCATATCCGGCGGGAGATGGATGGATCAGGCCTCCGCACATTCATTATAAAATTTCAGGATTTGGTTTCGGAGAATTGATCACACAGATGTATTTCCTAGGAAATGATCTGAACGATAAGGATTTGATATTAAAAAGATTGAGCAAACCAGATCAAAGTAAAGTCGTCGTCGAATTGAAAGATCCACCTGAAGGTTTTGAGCCAGAATCAAGAATTGGAATATTTAATATAACGTTAGAAAAAATTCGTTAGAAATAAATTAATTTAATTGTGGTATTGAAAATAAAGAAGATTATTAAAAATAATTAAAAAAAAGGAGAGCGAAAAATGAAAAAACTAATAGCATTATTAATAATGAATATTTCTATGACAGGATATTTGGCACAAGCTAGTGCCAATACTGTAATCAATATTTCCAACACGGATATGATCAGCTTACAAACTAACAAGTCAGAGATGTCTTTGGCAGTATCATATCCAGGTTCTGACATATCTGGTGTATGTGGCGTAGAAATAAGAGCAGATAGTTACAATAGGCATCAATCTATTGCAAACTTACTAAGTGCAATTAAAGTTGTAAATAACATGGGTGTAGATCCGGTGGTTTCAATTCAAAATGAGATGACTATTTTGATGGATTTAAGAGCGGCAAAATGGGGTTATGGGACTTGGTTTTCAATTCATACCAAAAATGGAAAATCTTTAAAAGAAGTCATTCTTGAAACATTGGGTGAGAATCGTACGGTTGTTCTAGTCGGAGTTAGCTGTACTAAGGATATATAATCACTTCATTTTGAAAAGGGTCTCATAGAAGGCTTTCATGAGATCCGGATCAAAGCGTGTTATAAGTTTTTCTTTCATCAATTGTAACGCTGTCACAGGCATCATGGGTTCATTGTAAGATCTTTTTGTAGTGAGTGCATCATAAGTGTCTGCGATAGCCACGACTCTTGCGTAAGGGTGGATGTCTTCACCTTTTAGATTTTGTGGATAACCATTTCCTAAAAAGTTTTCGTGATGCTCATAAACACATGCTTTTATAGAGTCCGGCGAATCGCCGTAAGTAGATAGAATTTTTAAACCAAAAGCGGGATGCTTTTTCATCTCTTCCCACTCTTCTTCAGTCAGTGCGCCTTTTTTGCAGATGATGTCGGTAGAAACATTTCTTTTTCCGATATCGTGAAGTAGGCCGCCTCTTCCGAGTTGTTGAAGCATCTCTTGATCTTTAATTCCAACAAGTTCACCTAAACCCAAAGAGTAAATACAAACATCCAGCGAGTGGTTGTAAGTGTAAAAATCATGGGAAGAAAGGCCAATGAGTTCTGCCATGGCATCATTTTCATTTTGCATAAAATCGATGATGTTATCCACAGCCGCTTTTGCACCATTTAAAGTTTGTTCTAAATTCGGATTTTCAAAAAGTTCTTCGATTAAAGAGAAGGTACTTTCTTTTAAAATGGTTCCACGTTTTGCTTTGTCCAAAGAAGTATCGTTGAGTATTCCAGCGACATAGTCTTTGTAGGCTTTGCGATCCTTTTCCATGACGTAGAACACATCAGTATTTTTCTTTTGAAAATGGGCAAGCTTATCCTCCGGAATCTTAGATCCAGCATGAAGATAAAGAACATAATGTCCATTGATATGAATGTAGAGGTCAAAGCTAGTGGGTTTTTCTGTATTTAAACTGTTCACTCGGATTTTAAAATACTGATCCATGTTAATTATTCTAAGGAGCCTTTGATTGACTGTCGAGCAAAAGAACACTAATTCATAAAGCATGGACCTCAATCTTGACACGCCAATTCAATATCTTAAAGGAGTAGGACCTCACTATTCTAAGGCTTTCGAAAAGCGTGGTCTCTACAGTATTCAAGAGCTACTGGAATGGTTTCCTCGAACTTATGAGGACAGAAGGGCTGCTAGAACCATCAGCTCGCTTCAAGTGAATGAAACGGTAAGCCTTAAGGCTGAAGTGGTTTATGTAAAGCCCATTTTCTTGGGCCTTAAGCGAAAAAAAATCTACGATGTTTTAGTCAAAGACGGTTCGGGGCAAATTCACTGCAAGTATTTTAGAGTTCCATATAAGGGCTATTTTGACCGCCTAGAACCACATAAGATGGTTCGCGTGGTGGGTAAGGTTATCGAGTATCGCGGAACAAAACAGTTCCATCATCCAGATATAAAGGATGCAACCGATGAAGAGATCGATGATCAGTTGATTCCTATTTACACAGAAACTGAAGGCATAACTCCACAAAGAATCCATAAGATTATGGATATTGCTTTGAGTGGCGTGTATTCAAAGATTCCCGAAACAATGCCTGATTATATTTTAAAAAAATTTGATCTGGCCTCTAAAAAGGATTCTTTCAAATTCGTGCATCAGCCCCCAAAAGATGCAGGTCCAGAATTTTTTGAACAAAAATCAAGATTTCATAAAAGAATAATCTTTGAAGAGTTTTTCTGGTTGCAGCTTTTTTTAGCAATCCAAGAAAAGGGAAAGATTCTAGAAGACGCCCCACAAATGAAAAAAGACCCAGACTTTTTGGAAAAAGCAAAAAAGTTTTTACCTTTTGAATTAACAAACGCCCAGATCAATTCATTCAAAGAAATCGCTGCCGACATCTGCGAACCTCATCCGATGAGAAGATTAGTTCAAGGAGATGTAGGGAGTGGGAAAACTATCGTTTCGTTTTTAACTGCACTTTTTGTCATTCAAAATGGTTACCAAGCAGCCCTTATGGTGCCTACGGAAATTCTAGCTGATCAGCATTTAAGGACTGCCCAAAATATCTTAGGAAAACTTGGCGTAAGAATCGATATTTTAAAAGGCTCACAAACAGCAAAAGAAAAAGCTGCGGTCATCGAAAGATTAAGAAACGGTGAGATTGATTTATTGATCGGAACTCATGCTTTGATTCAAGAAGGCGTAGATTTTAAAAATCTTGCTCTTGCCATTGTGGATGAGCAGCATAGATTCGGTGTTTTACAGAGACAAAAATTAAAACAAAAAGGTTATTCTCCACATTTTTTATTGATGACGGCAACTCCGATTCCAAGAACATTGGCTTTAACTGTTTACGGAGATCTCCAGTGCTCTATTATCAATGAACTTCCAAAAGGAAGAGCTCCGATTACAACAAGAGTGGTGAGACAAAATAAAATCCCCCAAGTTTTTGAATTCGTAAAAGATCAGCTAAAGAAAGGAAGACAAGCTTACGTGGTTTATCCTTTGGTCGAAGAATCAGAAAAAATTGATCTTAAGGATGCCGTGACTGCTTTTGAAAACATAAAGCAAAGATTTCCCGAATTTAAAGTAGGCCTTCTTCATGGAAAAATGAAAACCCAAGAAAAAGACGAAATCATGAATGAGTTCCGACTTAATAAGATCCAAATCTTAGTTGCAACGACTGTTATTGAAGTTGGTGTTGATGTTCCGAACGCCAACATTATGGTCATAGAACACTCTGAAAGATTCGGACTCTCTCAATTGCATCAATTGAGAGGTCGGGTAGGAAGAGGAGCACACAAAAGTTATTGCGTTCTATTATTAGGACACGCGGTGAGTGAAGAAGCGTATGAAAGAACTTCTATTATGGCAGAAACCAGCGACGGCTTTAAAATCTCCGAAAAAGATTTAGAATTCCGAGGCCCCGGCGAATTCATGGGTTCCAAACAATCCGGCTTACCTGGATTCAAAATGGGAAATCTAGTGCGAGATCTCGATGTCTTAATGAAAGCCCGAGAAGTCGCCTTCGAAATCATCGGCAGCGACCCCAATTTATCAAAACCAGAAAACAAAATCCTAAGAGAACAACTCGTAAAAATCCACGGCCCCACCGCACTAATTACGGTAGGCTAATGCAATTTTCATAACACAGTTGCGACACAGAAAGGTGCGGGGCATTTTTAGCTTTCGCGTTATTTGTAACCAAATCCTAACAAATCCCTTGAGAAATGCTCATTTCATGATCTGATTATTGAGCTTCGAACTTTAAAGAAATTTTCCCATGGGAGGGATTATGAAAAAACTGTTAATTGGATTAACATGCAGCTTAGTTGGTGTGGCGTTCTCTACACAACTCCAGGCAAAAGAATTAAAGCTTAAGAACGCAAACGTAGATCTTAAGAACCATTCAAGCCAAATATTGATGAGGCTAGATGGCGCAGCTCCTGCTGTAAGCTCTAAATACTTTGTAGTGCAATTTGAAAATGCAATTACAGAGCAAGATCAAAAAGATTTAAAAGCAAACGGCTTTGAAATCCTTCAGTATCTTCCAGACGATGCTTATATCGTGAGCGGAAATTTCTCAAATGCATTACAATTGAAAAACACAAACTCGAAAATTTATGAAGTTGCTCCCTATCTTTCTGAATGGAAACTCAGCAGTGAACTCACTTCTATGAGCGTTTTTGATAACGAATCCAATACAATCTTGAATGTAAGGCTTTTACCCAACACAGATGTTAAAGCTCTTTCCGCAAAAATTGAAAAATTAGGATTAAAAGTTTTAGTTACTGGTCAAAGATACATCGCGGTTCAAGCAACAAAATTAAGATCACTGGATATCGCAAATATCGAAGGTGTTGAATTTATCCAAGTTCAACCCGAATTAAAAACATTAGATATGGATGTTTCTGATGACGATAGAGCAGATCCTCCGCCGCCAGAAAATTTAGGTGAAACTAAAACTGGTTATGAATCTGGAACTAAAGTCATGAAATTCGAAAAGGCTTGGGAACGTGGTTACACTGGCGAAGGTCAAACAGTAGCTATGGCAGATACAGGTCTTGATATGGGTTCCACAGGAAATATGCACTCGGATCTTCAAACAGTTATCGGTGGTGAATCGGTAGCAATGTTTGGTGGAGTAGGTTGGGACGATCCTCAAGGACACGGAACACACGTGACGGGTTCTGTGATCAGCCGCGGGATTTTATCTCAAGGATTGATCAAGGGTGGAGCTTTCAATTCCAAATACTATGCTCAAGGCATGTGGAGTATGTTGATGAATAACATTATGGTTCCGCAAGATATGGGAGCAATGTTTGCCAATGCATACAATAAAGGTGCAAGAGTTCATACTAACTCTTGGGGTGCAGACTCTAATGGTGCCTACGATAACTTTGCCGCAACGGTAGATCAAGCTATGTGGGATCATCCAGATCTATTGATCATCTTCGCTGCTGGAAACAGTGGTAAAGATAACAACCGTGACGGTGTCATCGATCAAGGTTCTGTAGGTTCTCCAGGGACAGCTAAGAATACTTTAACTGTTGGTGCTTCAGAGAACTACATGCTTGAAGGTGGAAGACAAAAAGCTTGCGGTGAGATGAAGGACGGCGGAACAAAGTGGGGAGTTGAACCTCTGAAGTCTGATAAGCTTTCCAACGATCCGAATGGTATCGCATGTTTCTCTTCCCGTGGTCCAACTCAAGATCAAAGATTGAAACCAGAAATCGTAGCTCCAGGGACAAACATTGTGAGCTTGCAATCTCGTCATTCTAAAGCAACAAAGCTTTGGGGTATCTACAACCAAAATTATTCTTGGGCTGGTGGAACTTCTATGGCAACGCCACTGACGGCGGGCGCAGCGGCGGTCACTCGTGAGTATCTTGTGAAGCAAGGTCTTTCAAACCCTTCAGCAGCATTGGTGAAGGCTACTCTTATGCATACAGCGTTTGATCTATTCCCAGGCCAATTCGGTAAAGGCGCAGGACAAGAGATTCCTAAAAGAGGTCCAAACAACCAACAAGGTTACGGACGTGTGGATATGGATTCTGCAACTCGACTTGGACAGGCTAAAATCATTGATAACTCCACAGGTGTAGGCGCTGGCGAATCGAGTAATGTGACTTTCAACATTACCGAAAAAAGAGCTCAAGCGGGTGGTGTTCTAAAAGCTACGCTTGTTTACACGGATGCTCCTGCAGCAGCTTCTGCTAGCAAAACATTAGTGAATAACTTGGACTTAAAAGTGACGGCACCAGATGGTAAAGTCTTCACTATTAACGACAGTACAAACAATGCTGAAACTATTGAAATCACTGATGTTGCCCAAGGCTCATACCAAGTGTCTGTGGTGGGTTCTAACGTTCCTCAAGGGAAGAACGGTAAACAACCATATGCTCTACTTGTAAGTTTTGTAAAAAATCAAAAGCAATAGTCATACATACCTGTAAACAATATCCTCTCAGCGTCATGTTGAGAGGATACTCTTGCCTCCTTGTGTCATAAATGCTATAAATATCCACGCTCATAAATTATCAAAAACGAAAACAGTAGTAACTCGAGAGCATGAATATATTTTATCGCGCTTAACGGGAAGAGGAGTCTTGATGGAGTTCAAAGTTGGTGACAATGCAGTTTATCCTTCTCACGGTGTTGGGCAGGTGTGCGCAATCGAAACTAAGAACTACGGCGGCATTCAAACTACCTTCTATTCCATTCGCATTTTAGAAACTGGCGCAAAAATCATGGTTCCAAAGAACAGCGCTAGAGCTTCAGGTCTAAGACCCATCATTAACGAAACAGAAGCTAAAGAAGTTTTTAATATCCTAAAGAAAACGGATGCTAAAATCGACACTCAAACATGGAATCGCAGATACCGCGAATACATGGAAAAAATCAAAACAGGTTCTATCTTTGAAATTGCTGAGGTATTAAGAGATTTGTTCTTATTGAAATTAGACAAGGAATTGTCATTCGGTGAGAGAAAGCTTTTAGATCAAGCAAGAACTCTTCTTATTAAAGAATTATCACTTTCAACTACGACTGAAGAACAGTCTGTCGAGACCGAAATTAAGCAAATATTTGGTTTATAAAAATTAGTTTATAACAGTTAAACTACTCTTCTTCTGAAGAGTCTTTGCGACCGTACAGATTTCTTCCGTATATAATGGAAGTTGTTGTTGTTATGTCGTCTGGATTTTCTTCTGTCGAGTACTTTTTGATCAGTTCTGTGGAGTCAGCGAGGCGTTGAACCAAGCTTTGCATCATGTTTCTTGCCCAATCTGGCAATTCCCCGAGTAATTTATTATAGCCCTCTTCAGACACTTCATAAGCCGAAGCTGCCGTGATGGCTTGCGCAGAAGCAGTGCGAGGTTTTTTTGTGATAAAAGCAAATTCGCCTAAACAATCGCCTGCGGACACTACATTCAAAATGATCTTTTGCTTACCGTCGGGCTTTACAAAAACCTCAATATCCCCAGATTCTATAATGTAAAAAGAGCTTGTGACTTCACCCTCAGTAAATAGGATGTCTCCGGCTTTGAATCTCTTAAGCTGTAAGTATTGAAGTGCGTCTGTACTCATAACATTAGGTTGCCAAGTGACAGGCAGGCTTTCAAGTGATATTTTGGCTGATTAAGTATTTAACTCTCGTGAACTGTTTTATTTATGCTAAATGAGGTCCATATGTCAGAAGTTCCAGATGAGATAAGAGTAAGGTTTGCCCCATCACCAACAGGATACTTGCATGTCGGTGGTGCAAGAACTGCTTTATACAATTGGCTTTATGCTAAGAAAAAAGGCGGTA
The DNA here is from genome assembly GCA_040386775.1 of Bdellovibrionota bacterium. Classification (NCBI taxonomy): domain Bacteria; kingdom Pseudomonadati; phylum Bdellovibrionota; species Bdellovibrionota bacterium. The sequence goes on from JAZKEU010000017.1 coordinate 201,455, forward strand.
AATTTATTTTAAGAATCGAGGACACGGACCAAGCAAGATCCACAGAAGAAGCTTTGCAGATGCAGGTTTCAGATTTGAAGTGGCTGGGCTTAACTTGGGATGAAGGTTACGACATTGGCGGACCTTATGGACCCTATAAACAGAGCGAGAGACTTCATATCTACAAAGAAAAAGCAGAAGAGATTATTGATTCTGGAAAAGCATACTATTGTTTTTGTACAGATCAAGAGCTCGAAGAGAAAAAAGAAATCGCCAAAAAAGAAGGTCGTCCTCCACACTATGATGGAAAATGCCGATCTTTAAAAATTGAAGATTCCAGAGCAAAAATTAAATCCGGAGTAACTTCCACAGTAAGATTCAAAGTGGATATCACCAAGTCTGTTACCTTTAAGGATATCATTAGAGATGAAGTGACATTTCCAGCAGGCATGGTCGGAGATTTTATTATTCTGAGATCCGACGGTATGCCCGTGTACAACTTTTGCTGTACGGTGGATGACTCGATGATGAAGATCACTCATGTGTTAAGAGCAGAAGAGCATCTTCCAAACACATTGAGACAAATCATGATTTACGAAGCGCTGAACGCAAAGATTCCAGAATTTGGACATCTCTCGATCATCTTAGGTGAGGACAAACAAAAGCTTTCCAAAAGACATGGAGCAACCAGCTGCAATGAATTTAAAAACCAAGGCTATTTGTCCGAAGCACTTTTAAATTTTATTGCGCTTCTAGGATGGAGTTCTCCAAAGGGAGATGAAATTATAACTATCGATGAATTGATTAAACAATTTGATTTAGACCGCATGGTTTCATCAGCTGCCGTGTTTGACCAAAAGAAATTCAACTGGGTGAATGCAACTCACTTAAGAGCATTGCCTTCAAATGAACTTTGGGAAAGATTGAAAGTTTATTTAGAGCAAAACAATGTTGAGTACAATAAGGATGCAAATTGGCAGAAACAAGCAGTGGAAACTCTAAAGTCTTCTATGGAAACTTTCATGGATGGCGTGGAGCTCTTTAAACTTCTTGATGATGCGTTCTTTGACTTGACTCAAGAGGGTTTAGAAACAGTTCAGTGGAAAGAAGCAGCACCCGTGATTGAAGCGTGGATTGAAGTATTGAAATCACATCCTCATGATGTAATCACAGAGGCTGAGTTTGGCGATCTTCAAAACAAAGTGAAAGAAAAATCCGGACAAAAAGGAAAATTTTTATTTATGCCCCTAAGAGTTTGCGTCATCGGCAAACCCCACGGAACAGAATTAAAACTTTTAGTCCCTCTACTAAAAAAATCATCATTAATCAAGAGAGCCGAACAAACAAAAAGGTGAGCCGCACCTTTTCCAAAGGTTTGCGTCATAGGAGATTGATTTGAGTTTACAGGTTTACAACACAACAACTAGACAAAAAGAAAAGTTTGAACCGATTGTACCAAATGAAGTGAAGATCTATGTGTGTGGTCCTACTGTGTATGACCTTTTGCATGTAGGTAACTTTAGAGGACCGATATTTTTTAATTTGGTAAGTAAGTGGTTTCAAAAATTGGGTTATAAAGTCACTCATGTGACAAACTACACGGATGTGGATGATAAAATTATCAACCGTGCAAATACTGAGAAAACGACTTCAGAAGCCATCGCAGAAAAGTATATCAACGAATATAAAACAGATTACGAAACTCTAGGTTTATCTAAGCATGTTCATCATCCTAGAGTGACAGATCATATGGAAGACATTGTTCTCATGATCGATAAAATCATTGAGAATGGAAAAGGTTACGTCACTACGGACGGTGAAGTTATTTATTCTATCAAATCATTTCCAGAGTATGGAAAATTGAGCGGTAAGAATTTAGAAGATTTACAGAGTGGAATTAGAGTTGAAATCTCTGATAAGAAAAAAGATCCCTTGGACTTTACTCTTTGGAAACCTGCAAAACCAGGAGAGCCTGAATGGGATCCGGTAGCCCTTGGGGCAAAAAAATTCAGTGTGAAAGGTAGACCAGGATGGCATATCGAGTGTTCTGCAATGTCGAAAGCCGAGCTCGGTGAAACTATTGATATTCATGGTGGTGGAATTGATTTAATCTTCCCACATCACGAAAATGAGATTGCGCAGAGTGAAGCGGCTTCGAACAAGCCTTTTGTGAAATATTGGATGCACTGGAACTTTATTAATTTCGGTGCTCATAAAATGTCGAAGTCTTTAGGGAACGTAAAGAACGCAAGATCTTTTATGGAACAGTATCACCCCGAGATCATGAAATACATGATGTTAAGAGCACAATACAGATCGCACATTGATTTTGGTGAAGACCAGATATTAGATGCTCTTCAAGGCCTTGCGCGCATGTATTCAAGTCTTTCGCTTGCAAAAACAGCATTAGGTGCGGAACAACAAGTGGTTGAAGTAAAAACTTTTGATGAATTGATTAAAAAATCAAATGATGAGGTGGCAGCTTCTCTCAACGATGATTTTAATACACCAAAGATGTTTGCTCAAATTTTTGAAGTTGTGAGGGCTTTTAATTCCCAATTTAAGCGCGGACAAAAAGTGAATCCTCAAGTTTATTCAGTAGCTAAAAAATTTACTGCTTGGATTAAAGAACAAGGTGAGCTTATGAGCCTTCTTCAGCTAGAGCCTGACAATTTTTTAAAAGAATTAGACAATTTATTACTTAACAAAAAAGGCCTTAAGCGAGAAGAAGTCGAAGTGCTCGTGCAGAAGAGGATTTCTGCACGAGAAAATAAAGACTTTAAAACCAGTGATGAAGTGAGAGACCAATTGTCAAAAATGGGAATTTCAGTTTCAGACACTCCACAAGGAACTTTTTGGGAAGTGCAAAAATAAAGAAACCTAAAGTTAAAAATACATTCGAACTAGAAGCGCCTCATAAACCTGCTGGCGATCAACCTAGGGCCATAAAGGAATTGGTCACTCATGTACTGGAAAATCCAGGACATTCAGAGCAAGTCCTTTTAGGCGCGACAGGAACAGGCAAGACTTTTACCGTAGCCAATATGATTCAGCAGTTGAATTTGCCTGCAATAGTGCTTGCGCCCAATAAAACTTTGGCTGCACAACTTTTTGCAGAATTTAAAGAATTATTTCCAAGAAATTCAGTCGAATATTTCGTGAGTTACTATGATTACTATCAACCCGAAGCTTATCTTCCAGGAACAGATACTTATATCGAAAAAGATTCTGCAATCAATGAACAGATCGATAAAATGCGCCACTCGGCGACGAGATCACTGCTAGAGAAAAAAGATGTGATCATCGTGAGTTCAGTTTCTTGCATCTACGGTATTGGTTCTCCAGAAACTTATAAGGCAATGACTTATAAAGCGAGCGTGAATCAAGCGATAAAGCGCGATCAATTCTTGCGTGAGCTTATTCGAATTCAGTATCAGAGAAACGATTTAGAATTTACCAGAGGAACGATTAGAGTTCGTGGTGACATTGTAGAGGTATACCCGCCATCTGAAGATGAAAGAGCGGTGAGATTAGAATTTTTTGGCGATTACATTGAGAAAATCTCTTGGGTGGATCCTTTAAGAGGAATTACATTGGAAGAAGTCAGTGATATGACTTTCTATCCAAACAGCCACTATGTCTCGACAGAAGAGATTGGAAAGCGTGCTGTAAAAACCATTCAAGCGGAACTTGGCGAAAGACTCAATCAGTTGAAGGGCAATATGAAATTGCTCGAGGCGCAGAGACTAGAGCAAAGAACTTATTACGATATCGAAATGATGGAGGAACTAGGCTACTGCCAAGGGATTGAGAACTACTCAAGGCATTTGACAGGAAGAGGGCCAGGAGAGCCACCGCCGACACTGTTGGAGTATTTCCCCGCAGAGTTTTTATGCTTTATTGATGAGAGCCACATCACAGTACCGCAAATTGGTGGTATGTATCGTGGTGATAGATCAAGAAAGATGACTCTTGTAGAGCATGGATTTAGGCTTCCGTCGGCACTGGATAATCGCCCTCTTAATTTCCAAGAATTTGAAAAGATTTTAGATAAAGTAGTGTATGTTTCAGCAACGCCAGGTCCTTATGAGTTACAAAAGACAGGTGGATTATTTGTTGAACAAATCATTCGTCCAACGGGATTGCTGGATCCTCAAATTGAAATCCGAAAAGCTACTCATCAAGTGGATGATCTTTTGGGTGAAATTAAAAAACGTGTCGCTCGCAAAGAAAGAGTTCTTGTAACAACGCTCACTAAGAAGAGCTCCGAGGATTTGGCAGAATATTACGCGCAAGTGGGAGTCAAAGTTAAGTACCTGCACTCTGAAATTAAAACCGTAGAAAGAACTGAAATTTTAAGAGATTTAAGATTGGGAATTTTTGACGTTCTCGTCGGAATTAATTTACTTAGAGAGGGTTTAGATATTCCAGAGGTGAGTTTGGTCGCTATCCTAGATGCGGATAAAGAAGGTTTCTTAAGATCTGAAAGATCACTCATTCAAACAATCGGAAGAGCGGCAAGAAATGATCAAGGTCGAGTGATTATGTATGCCGATCGTGAAACTGACAGTATGAAAAAAGCAATCGGTGAAACTACTCGTCGTCGTGAAACTCAAGCTGCATACAATTTAAAACACGGTATCACTCCGGTTACGATCAAGAAAGCAATGTCAAAAGGCTTAACTGAGCATTACGGTGCTGACTTCTTTATGAATATTAAAGATCCAGAGAAAAGACCAATTGCAGTTCCAAAAGATATCAAAGAGCTTCGTGCAAAAATTGATAAACTGAAAAAAGACATGAAGAAAGAGGCTAAAAATTTAGAATTTGAAGCTGCGGCCAATATGAGAGACGAAATTAAACGCTTAGAGCTTCTCGAGTTGAAAATGCTAGAAGGTGGACCGCTTGGCGAAGAAACCTAAAGGGGAATCGAAAAATTCTGAAGAGGTTGTCGCGGTTCCTGTTAAACCTCGGAAGCATGAGGCGATCAGAGCTTTAGTTTCTGATTTTCCAATTGGATCTGGCGTCTACCTTATGAAGAGTAAGCTAGATAAAATCATTTACGTTGGGAAAGCTAAAAATTTAAAATCCAGAGTCAGAAGTTATTTTTTAGATTCTAAAGATCTTTCTCCAAAAACAAAACTTCTCGTCACGCACATTGCAAAAGTAGAATACATCGTAACCAACACAGAGGTCGAGGCCTTCTTGCTAGAGGCAAGTTTAATTAAAAAGCATCGCCCCAAGTACAATGTAAGACTTAAAGACGACAAAACTTATCCTTACATTCGCTTTTCAATGGCCGATGAATTTCCGAGAATTTATCTTTCGCGCAAAGTAAAAAAAGACGGATCGCTTTATTTTGGTCCATTCACAAGCGGGAAAGCTGTTTGGGCGACAATTCGTTTTCTCAATCACACATTTCAGATCCGAGATTGCTCGGATCATTTTTTTCACAAACGTTCAAGGCCTTGCATCACTTATGAAATTGGTCGATGTACTGCACCTTGCGTGAAATTCATCGATAAAGAAGGCTACCGCGAGAACGTAAAGAACGCTGTCATGTTTGTCCGAGGCAAAAATAAAAAAGTCATTAAAACTCTTAAGAGTCTAATGCAGGAACGCTCAGATCAAGAGAGATTTGAAGAGGCCGCAAGGCTCAGAGACTCTGTCTATTCCATCGAACACATCATGGAAAAGCAGATGGTAGTGAACGATAAAACAGAAATCGACCAAGACGCCATTCAATTTCATGGTGATGAAAGAGGCGTAACTATCGAAGTGTTATCACTGAGACATGGAAGAGTTTTGGGATCGAGATCTCAGTTCTTGGCGCAAATCAATATCCATGCTCCGGGAGAGGATGAAAGAGAATGGTTGGTTTCGTTCATTAACCAATATTATGAGGACAATTTAATTCCCGATGAAGTGCTTTTGCCATTGGAACTGGGAAAAGATATGACAATACTTTTAAGCCAAGTTCTGGAAGCAAGGTCCGATAAAAAAGTAAGCATAAGATATCCGATGGATGCGTACGGTGAAAAAATCCTAGAGATGGCTCACAAAAATGCTCAAGAGCATTTCAAAGAGCATGTTCAAGGGAGTGAATCTAAACTCAATGCCCTCTATGACATTCAGAAAAAGTTTCATTTGCCAGAGGTTCCAAAGCGCATCGAATGTTATGATATTTCTCATTTCCAGGGAGCAGAGACTGTCGCTTCGCAAGTTGTCTTTGAGGATGGAATGGCCAATACGGATCAATATCGCAGATACAAACTCAAAGCTGTTCAGGGAATCAATGATTATGACTCTATGAAGGAAGTTCTAACAAGAAGGCTTAATCACGACGAATGGGATGACCCACAATTGATCTTGATCGATGGTGGTAAGGGGCAATTGAATGTTGTTCATAAGGTTCTAAAAGAGTTGGGCAGAGGTGATCTTCCGGTGGCGAGTTTGGCTAAAGCTCGTACGGAAAAAGACTTTGAAAAACAAGAAGTCGAAAGTACTCAAGAGAGATTTTTCTTACCTGGCAGAAGCAATTATATCACTTTTCGTGAGGGTTCTGAGGCCTACAAAATTCTCACGAACATTCGAGATGAAGCGCACAGATTTGCCATTACTTATCACCGAAAGTTGCGCGAGAATTCCATGCTCGAAAGCAGTCTTGATTCGATTCCAGGGTTGGGTCCAAAGAAGAAACTTACACTACTTAAGAAGTTCCTAAGCATTGATGCTATCAAAGAGGCCACTATCAAAGAAATTGCAGACTTAGAAGGCTTTGGTGAAGCATTGGCCGAAGAGGTTTTGTTACATCTTAGGGCGATCAATGGTGAGCCAGAAGCTCTAATCGAAGACCAAAAAGACAGCTAACCAAAGAATGACTTATACCTGAAATAACGGTGAAGTATTTTCCTGAAAAAAAAGACTAAAGATTTTACACGAACAAGGAATCGTCTCAATGCTTCGAAATCCCTATGTTAAGAATTTAACACTTTTGGTGTGGGACCAAAAGGAAATCAGGGGCCTGGGGTAACAATTCGGGCGGGGGACATTCAAATGGGGAAAACATGGGGAATCGTCCGTCGTCTGTGGTGATCGCTTATTTCATTTTAGCTTTCAGTTTGAGTTTAGGAAACTTATCATTCAAAGAATATCATTTCAAAGTGACTTCTTCATCGGCATTTGCTGACGAAGAAATTTCTAATGATGCTAGACAAGTTTTGGCAAGGCTCTACAATTCGAGTGTTGTTCTCAGTCCTCAAGATGTTATTAAAATTTCTGTTCTTGAAAAATACAAATTTTATGATGTTGGTGAAATTTTATGGGATCGTTTTGAACTGGAACTCAGAAATATCAATAATGATCGCCGAGAATCAAAAGTGGATACTTCAGATATCTTTGAAGCGATTTTTAAAATCGCAGGAAGATTAACGACGCAAGAGCATCGAGCTCAGCTTGAAAGATGCTTAATAGTTTTGCATGAACAAATGAATTATTTGGAAGCCTTGGCTATTCAAGGTACTGAAGATCAATTGAGAGAGTATTTATCACTTAAGGATTATTTTGATACTGTCGAGGAAAACTTAAAAACTCTTGTCGAAAAAGCTCCTAGGTCTAATCTGCCGCATTTACAAAATCCTATCGAAATTCCGAGAAAATCAAAACCTACAATGTTGCCTGATGGAACTCCGTCTATGGGAATCACCCAAGATGAAGAAATCAAGATTATTACAAGAGAAGAAATTCAAAGCATTAAAGATGAAATGTCTAAAAAAGTTATTGGTCAACCCGTTGCACTTCAAGCCTTGATTAATATTTTATACGAAACTTACACTTATGGATACGGCAGAGAAAAGCCAAAAAGACTTTTCTTTTCGGGCACGCCAGGCTCGGGAAAAGATACTTTGGTTAGAGAATTCGCAAACGCCATTCATAAAAGTCCTACCGCTTATCAAGAACATGTTTTTGAAGCTCCCATTGCAAAAAGCAATGCTGATTTATGGGCTTTGCAAGGTTCTACTACTGGTCATGTGGGTTCAGAGACAATAACTCCATTCATTAAGTGGCTAGTAAAACACTCAGGAGGAAAATACCAACTTTTAGAGCCTGGCCCAAATGAAAAATTTCAACCTCATATTATAGAAAATAAAAATTGGTCACCTGGACAGGTGTTGTCAGGTTATTTCGCTCCGGAAGAATCAGTGCTCTATGTTAACGAAGTGGATAAATGGTCAAAAAACAATATCAACCAATTTCTATTGAGAGCTATGGAGAAGGGTTATTTTGTCGTCAATAACCCGGGAGCAGGTCTTGATCGGATTTATGTTCCTATCAATATAATTTTCTCATCCAATGACCTCATTCCAGATATTGCGGCAAGAGATAAAAGTGGAAAGCGCTATGGACCGCCGCTTTCCATTGAGCAATTGAATGAAAATGTAGTTAGGATTGAGCAAGATCCCAGTATTTTTAGAAATCGACTCATGAGCGCATCAAGCTCAAAAAGTGATATTGTAACTAGTGATTCTGCTGGTTATTCCGAAGAGTTTATAAATAGATTAGGAGATCAAGAGCTCATTCCTTTGAGAGTGCTTACACATGAAGATGCAAAAACTATTTTAGGTTTAAATATGGAAACGCTGCAATCAAAGATGAAAAATTCTTTGGGTGCGTATGCAGGTCTAGAACTAGAGTGGTCCAATGGACTTGTGGATTTTTTATTTGATTTTCAACGTAATGATGAAGAAGGGGCCAGACGTCTTCAAGCCCGCGTGGATATGGTGGAAAGCACTTTAATGTCTATGATTGAGGAAGAAAAAATCAAACCGCGAGATCTTCCTTTAAAAGTAGCCATGGACATAGAGAAAAATTCAGATGGTACTACGAATTTGGTTTTAAGAAGAACGGACAATTCAGGTCAAGTGTATGCGCACACCTTGATTGCGGCTACGGTGGCAGAGAAAAACAAAAACCCGCTCTCTGATGCTGAATTTGCAGATTTGGCAACACTTGGTCGGAGACTGTCTAAGCATGTCTACGGGATAGATCATATCTTAGAAAAAATTGGGCGCACTATCGCTCTTTCTAAGGATGCCGAAACAAGAAAAAGAGACGGAGTTCAGGAGCATAAGAAGGCCGAAGTTTTCTTTTTATTGGGCCTTTCTTCTACTGGTAAAACTGAAACTGGAAAGGCGATAGCACGAGAACTTTTCAAAGAAGGCGAGGCGGCTAGAGTCACTATAGATTTTAACAACATTAAGACCGTTCAGGATTTAAGAGATGCAGTTCTAGGTACGACTAGTGGTGATAGATTTTATCCTTCCAAGTTCATGCAAGAATACGATAGATTGAATGGCCGAGTTATTTTCATGTTTGAGGAAATTGCTAATGCGCCCCTCGAAGTTCTAAGAGCTTTATATGATATTTTGGACGAAGCCGTGGTGACATCTTTTGCTGATAAAAAACCTCGCTCTATGAGCAAAGTGATTATTCTGGCAACGGGTAATGCCGGAGAAGAGTGGTACAAAGGTATTCCAAGAGATCTTTCTTTTGATATCCAGATGACAACTATGCGAGATATTTATCAGAAATCCATTGCCGACCAAGATTACCAACGTTTACTTTTAGAAAAATATTTTTCGGAAGCTTTTATCAATAGGGTAGGGATTGATCGTTTTATGTTCTTTCCACCATTCTCACACCAAAGCATAAGAGAAGTTGCTATTGGCAACTTGCAGGCAGCCATTCAAGATCTAAAACCTAAAAATGGTCAAAGAGGCTGGAGTATTGGATTTAGAAATCAAGCAGATTACGTTAAGTTGATTGAAACAGTTGAAAATGAGGGGTTTGTTTTAAGAGAGCAGGGTAGGTCTATTGTTAACTTTGTTAATATGGAAATTAAAAATAAAATAAGATGGGAGCTGCGCAACGGGGGAGTTGCAGACAATGCAAGGGTGCTTATCGTTCCTTCTCAGGTCAATGATGAAGAAGTTAAATTTAATCTTATCGTTGAAGGAAGTGCACAAGATCTTTCTTTGAAAGTTAAGCGCCGTAAAGTAGAACCCGAGCCCACGAAAGCAGTTCAGGATATTGCCCTTACGTCATTCCACGAAGCTGGTCATAATTTTCTGATGAAAGTTCTCATGGGGGATAAATTCAAAGCTACTCGCGTGACCAGAATTCCTGGAGTTTTAATGGATCCATCTGGGCCGATAGCTTATTTGGGTGTCGCGGAAAGCACTATGACTGAAAGTATGAAATACAATCGAGAAGGCGTAATTGAAACGCTTGCCAGGATGCTAGGCGGAGATATTGCGGAAACAGTAGTGACTAAAAATGGTAGAAGGCATTCTGGTATTAGTAATGACATTTTAAGAGCTACAGACCTCGCTCGTGAGGCTGTAGGAGAGTGGGGACTCTCTGACAAATGGGGAAGGCGCGTTGTAAAAGCTGATCAAATGAATAGTTTATCAGATGAAGAGAAAAAAATATTCAATAGTGAAGTGGATGTTTTATTGAAAGATGCCAGAGCTTTGGGCGAGGCAATTATCAGAGAGCCGGGTAACTTTGAAGTCTTTAAAGCGTTAGGCTTGGAAATATTTGCAAAAGGGGATTTAAAAGAAAAAGCCATTGCTGATTTCTACCAAGCGCAAGATTCAAGAATTAATTATCCTTCAGATATTTATGCGGTCATTCAATCTTCGAAGGTAAGAATTGAAAAGGATATTAAATCTCCAGAGAACAATGGCCTATTTGTTAAGAAAAACCAAGCGCATCATAACGTAGAATTTGTAGAAGGTATTGTGTTGCCGAGTGAGTATGCGAGTATAGATACAATTATTGCAGAAGAAAAAAAGGCCGAACTTTCTAAAGTTCAATTGCCAAAGAATATACCTATCTTTACAAACTTTAACGTTATCTCTTCTGTGAATCGAACGCATACTCAAGTAAATGGTTCTCAAGCATCAGTTGCGTTTAAACCTAAGCCGAGCGGAGATTTGCAGGGGCAAACATGCGCTCGATTGTTTCAATAGAATGAGGAATGATGATTAGAATTATTTTAAGTCTTTTGATTTTAATACTTTCGTTTGAGGCTTTAGCCTTACCATCAAGTGATAAAAAAGAGAGGGTTTTAGCAGAGCTCTCTTCTTTATCTACAGAGGTCGATGTCTATGCATTGCAATCTATAAGGGCTCAGATTACCCAGGAAGAATTAGATATTGTCATGTTTAGGCTTAAAAAAGAAATAGAAAAGATTCCGTCTATTGATTTAGGAACTCACAATACTTATGACTTAACCTTAATTTATAATTTGATTCAAACTTTATACTACAAAGGTGCGAAAGACTATTTAGCTTCTTTGGGAGAAATACAGAATTTGGCGAATATAAAATTGGGAGTATTCGCCATATACAATGAACTTTTATCTTATCAAATAGAAAGTTTAATTTTAAGAGCCAACATTGACTTAACCAAAGACAAAATTCAGTTGGTTAGAAGAATAGATCACTTGGATCGCCTTGATTCGCTTATCAATGAGTATAAAAATTCTTTTTTGCCAAAAATGAATTTGGCAGAGTCCAATGCATACTATTTTGAGCATATGGCCACATGTTCTTATCTATTTAGGTAATTACTGTAGAATAAAAGTATTCACCTTCGTTTGAATTCCGCAAGCGGGACACTTCGCTGCTTCCTGCACCGTGTGGTTATGCTTGTTTGCGAGATGAGTGAATTCGAGTGTTGTTCCACATAAGCAACAAGTGCTAAGTGCTTTCACTACATCTTCTGCTGTGCTTTGAGTTGTCGGAATTCCTTTTTGCATGTCCATTGTGCCCTCCTGGCTACAATGAACTCTTCGGTCCCGCCCGCATAACCTTTAAGGAGCTTTAGCGGTTTCTGTGAGTGTCTAGACCTTGGCTCTAGGCTATTTCTTCCGCCTATTGCGTTTTATTGTATTTAAAGCAAAAATTACGCATTGCGAAGGTTTGATTGTTCCATATCAGACTGATAGTTTTTGTCTCTTATGACGAGCACGCAAACGAGACTTCAATACATCAAAAACGTATTGGGTATTAAATCCATAATTATTCCTGAAGGGTATCAACCCAAAGCAAGAATTTTCTCTCAAAATCCCATGGAGTTTGCATTTCAAACTTTCAACAATGGCCAAGTGCTTTTTCTCTCGAGCTTCGCGGAGGAAAAGGATAAGAATTTCTCGGTAGAAGAACTTCAGCTTTTAGAAAAAATCATCGTGGCTTTAAAATTAAAGTTTGAAAAAACAGATATCGCGAAAGTGAAGCACGCCTCTAAATCACAATTGGCTCTAGATCTTAAATCAAAAAATTATTCTTATGTATTTTTGCTTGGGGAAACAATTTCAAGTCTATTTCAACGCAAAAATCAATTCGAAGAGTGTGGCGTAAATTTTTTCGCAACTTTTCATCCACAAGATATGATTCAGAATCCTGACCTTAAAAAGGAAGCGTGGAATGGTTTTAAAGTTATTATGGAGAATCTTCCGAGATGATGAAAATTCTAATTAGTATTTTTAGCATTCTGTTTGTTATGGTCTGTTTCAACTTCAATGCTGAGGCAAAAGATCCTTGCACGCTCGAAATCAAAATCGAAGGAGTTATCGGTCCAGGAACTACAGATTATATTGATCGTGCGATTTCTAAAGCCAAAAATTTAGAATGTTCTTCGTTCTTGGCTCTGATTAATACGCCTGGTGGAAGTTTAGAATCCACACGCATTATCGTCGAGAAGATTTTAAATTCAGATATTCCTTTCTTATGCTTGGTCGCTCCACAAGGGGGCCATGCGGGAAGTGCGGGCGCAATTATTCTTCAGGCATGCCATGTGAATGGTGCTTTAATGGCCACAAACTTAGGTGCAGCAACGCCCGTTGCAGGCAGTGGACAGGAAATTCCTAAGGATTTAAGAAACAAACTCATCAACGATACGGTCAGCTGGCTTGAGGGCGTGACAAAATTGCGGGGAAGAAATTTAGAATTTTCTAAGAAAATTGTAGATGAGGCCAAAGCTGTATCTAGCGAAGAAGCTTTTAAATTAAAAGCCATTGATATTTTAAGCGACGACATTAAAGGATTCTTAGAGAAAGCCAAAGGTCGAAAAGTTTCGATCAACCAAAAAGATCACGTTGTTGTGGTTGGTGAAATTGAATCTTACAAACAAGACTCAAGATTTCATATCTTGCAAATTTTCTCAGATCCACAAATTGCGTATTTGTTGTTTATGGGATCCCTTGCTCTTTTATATTTTGAATTCACTCACCCGGGCACAATTGCTCCTGGGGTGATTGGCGCGATTGGTTTGGTTTTGAGTTT
>JAZKEU010000017.1:214792-226299 GCA_040386775.1 Bdellovibrionota bacterium
TAATGAGCTTCCACAAAATGGATGTGTGGTGGGGTGGCTTAGCACTTATGGTTTTGGGTGTGGCTTTCTTGATTGCCGAAATCTTTGTGGCTAGCTTTGGTATTCTCGGGATTGGCGGAATCATTGCCTTTGTTCTCGGCGGAATTTTCTTATTTGATTCATCTCAGACAGCATATTCGCTTCCGTTACTCACGATTCTTCCGACAGCCATTGTACTGGGCGGTACCATGATCGGAGTCGGCTATTTGCTATTAAGAACTCGCAAATTAAAAGTGCAAACGGGTTCAGAAGAAATGTTGAATAAAAAAGCAAAAGTAAAAAATCTCGAAGATTCTAAAAATGGACATGTACAATTGCACGGAGAACTTTGGAAGTTTGCAAGTCAGGAAGACTTAAAAATTAATGATCAAATCATAGTGATCGCCGTTGATGGATTAACTTTAAAAGTTAAAAAAATTAAATAGGACCCTTACCAATAGCACAAGCTATTGATGCAACAGGAGTCGAAGGAGTATTTTATGAATATTGGATTGATTGTAGCGGGACTAGTGATCTTATCGATCCTCTCTTCTGCGTTTAAAATTTTGCAAGAATATGAACGCGGTATTGTTTTCAGATTAGGTCGTTCTGTTGGTGTGAGAGGCCCAGGTCTTATCATTTTAATTCCATTCCTCGAGAAAATGATGAAAGTAGATATGAGAACGGTAACGATGGAGGTTCCACCTCAAGATGTAATCACCAAAGATAACGTTTCGATGAAGGTGAATGCGATTGTCTACTTTAGAATCGTAAATGCAGAAGCGGCCATCGTACAAGTGGCTGATTATTACTATGCTACAAGCCAACTTGCACAAACCACTCTAAGATCAATCTTAGGACAATTTCCACTCGATGAAATTTTATCTAACAGAGATACGATCAACGCCAAACTTCAAGTTCTCCTTGATCAAGACACTGAAGGTTGGGGTGTGAAGGTTTCTGCTGTTGAAGTTAAAAACATCGACTTACCAAAAGAAATGCAAAGAGCAATGGCTCAAGAAGCTGAAGCAGAGAGAGAAAGAAGATCAAAACTCATTTCAGCAGAAGGGGAAGTGCAAAGAGCTTCGCGTCTTGCTGAAGCATCGAACACTCTTGCGGGATCACCATCGGCATTGCAATTGGCGTACTTGCAAACTTTAAATGAAATTTCATCTGAAGGGAAAACGGTTATCGTGTTCCCACTTCCAATGGACATGATTAAACCATTTTTAGACAGCGGCAAAAGACCATAATCAAAAAGGTGCGCTTTGCACCTTTTTGTATCGCACGTGCGTTACATTGGGAGAATGAGTGAGATTTTTGGGGGGATTATTAGCGTTTATTTTAATCTCTGATGTGTTTGCATCAGAGATTGTAAAAGTGCGTTTATTCACTACGAGTCAATCTCAAATTAAAATTTTTGAAAATCTATTTCTTACAAATACTTTTGTAGCCAGTGCTATCAAAGAGCCCATGGAAATCAAAGGCCGAAATTTGTCTGTAAATGCTAATTCTGTTCCGGATCATGTGATCCTTCATCCGCGAAAAGATAAATCCGGCGGGAATGGATCCATCGAGGTCATTGCAGTTTTGGATATGGAAGACTATTTAAGAGGAGTTCTTCCGCACGAGATGCCATTGGTGTGGCCACTTGAAGCTTTAAAAGCTCAAGCTGTGGTTGCAAGATCCTTCACAAAAAAACAAATGGTAGCTCGTAAAGATAATCCATATCACTTGGATTCTACGGTGAATGATCAGATGTATCGCTATAATCATGTATTCAGTGCCAAGGAAAAGGAAAATTTAGAAAAAGCTCTTGAGGAAACTAAAGATGAAATTTTGACGGATGCTAATGGCTCTGCTGTAAAAGCTGTTTACCACGCCGACTGTGGAGGCCAGACCGAAAAAGCTTCGCAAGTTTGGGGACAGAAGGAAGTGGAGTTTTCAGTGAAGGATTCAAAATGTCCTTCAAATCCTTATTCAAACTGGGAATATACAATTTCACCTGAAGAACTTAAAACTAAATTAAAAACTCCATTCATTCCAAAAACACTCACAGTATCTAAAGAATCTCTAAGCGAGAGAGCTCAACAAATGGAAGTGAGCGGACTCAGCGGAAGAGAAAGACTCTCTTCTCAAGAATTCCGCCGTCTCGTGGGCTATTCAAAATTAAAGAGCACAAAATTCCAAGTGCAAAAAATCAACGAAGGATTTTTATTTAAGGGCTCAGGCTTCGGCCACGGCGTAGGTTTATGCCAATGGGGCGCCAGATCCTGGGCAAAATCTGGATTGGCTTACAAAGAAATCCTTAAGCATTACTTTCCCAGCTATTCGTTGGTAAAACAATAGCCATGTTGTTGCGAGTTCTTTGTATCATAATATTTTCGGTTTGCAGTATGGCTTCCAAAAAGGAATTGGATGTGAATCTTAAGAATTATAACTATGCCCAATCTAATGATTTAAAAATCGCTTATCGCATTTTCGGTGAAGGTGAGCCATTGATTGTTATTAATGGTGGTCCAGGAAGATCAAGCGATACATTTGTGGATCTCGCAAAAATTCTTTCAGAAAAAAGAAAAGTCATACTGTTTGATCAACGTGGTACTGGAAAATCAAAACTTGAACTTTTAAATAATAAAACCATCACTTTGAATTTGATGGTGGAAGATTTAGAAAGTTTAAGAAAACATATGGGTTTAAATAAAATCTCAATTTTGGGACACTCGTTCGGTGGCATGTACGCCATGGCTTACGCGACCAAATATCCGGACAAGGTGAGACATCTTATATTATCGGCATCTGGAAGTATTGATCTTAAACAAATGAATCAAGCTACCATTAATATAAAATCGAAGCTCAATAAAGAAGAACTCAAGGAATATCTTTTCTGGACAAGCGAAGAGCAGAGAAATAAAAATCCAATTAAGGCAAAGCTTGAGGTCCTGCGAATTACAGCACATCTCTATGTGTTTCAGCAAAAATTTGTGCCAGAGATCAAGAAGAGCTTATCTAATCTAGAATATTATGATCCTCAAATAAATCAGCTTGTATGGGAGAGTATGAGTAAGGCTAAGTTTGATTTAACAAATTCTTTTAAAAACTTCAAAGCATCCACTTTAATTATTGATGGAGAAGAAGATTTCCTGGGAAAAGAAATTCCCAATGAAATACACAAAAGTATTCCAGGTTCACAACTTGAAATTCTAAAAGAATGCAGCCATTATCCTTGGCTGGATAAACCTAAAGAGTATTTTGCCCTTATTAATACGTTTTTAAGATAAATAATAAAACGTAACGCGCGTCTTCTTGCTAGGCCAGAAACATTGCGTTGCGAAGGGCATTTAGTGTACACCCTCATCAATGAAACTATCTGATCTTGATTTCTCTTTTCCAGAAGAGCTGATCGCGCAAAAACCTGAAAGACCGACTCGTGTGATGTGGGTGGAGCAACAAACTCCTGTGGAGATTACTGTTGCAGAGCTACTGGAAAAATTTGACCCGAAAGATGTTCTTGTAATCAATGAAACCAAAGTTTCTAAGCGTAGAGTCTTCGGAAAAACCTCTAAGGATGAATTCGAAATTCTTTTTATAGAAAAATTAGAACCGCAGGTTTGGAAGGTCCTCTTTCCAGCAAGTCGTCTCAAAAAAGGTGAAAAAGTTCAATTGCCTAATGGAATTGAAATGGATCTCACGCAGCAAGGTCTTCCTCAAATCGTAAAATTATCAAAAGATATTGAAGAATCTTACTTTACTCAGTTTGGAGAGATTCCGCTTCCTCCTTATATACAAAAATCTCGGAATGAGCGTCATCAGCAAGCTAATGACAACAGTTGGTATCAAACCGCTTGGGCGAATCAGATCGGTTCACAAGCAGCGCCAACGGCGAGTTTGCACTTCACACAAAATGATTTAAAAACTTTAGAAAAGAAAGGTGTTGCCATCGAGAAAATTCTTCTTCATGTGGGATTGGGAACATTCTTACCCGTAAAACACGAAGATCTCTCAAAACACGAAATGCATTTCGAAAAACTTTTAGTTCCTCAAAAAGCCTACCAAAATATTCTGGATCGCAAGAAACAAGGCGGAAAAATCTGGTGCATCGGCACGACGGTGACGAGATCTTTAGAGTCCGTAGCTCTCGGGAAAGTGGGTAAAAATTCTACTGGAGACTACGAGGGTGAGACGGATTTGTTCATTAAAGAGGATTTTAATTTCCAAATGACCGATGTTTTGTTAACTAACTTCCATCAACCAAAAACTACACTTTTAGCACTGGTTTCAAGCTTTGCAGGCCTAGAAAACGTAAAAAAGTGCTACCAGTGGGCGATAGACAAAAAATTTAAACTTTTCAGCTACGGAGACCTAACCGTCTGGAAAAGGTGAGCCGCACCTTTTCCACAGAATGGCGTCATTTGACGCAAACCTTTGGAAAAGGTGCGGCTCACCTTTTGGGATTATGATGATTGGGAAATTTACGTTAGAAAGAAAATCTGGGCAGGCGCGTGCTGGGAAACTTGTTACGGCTCATGGTGTAGTTGAGACTCCGATCTTTATGCCGGTGGGGACGAAGGCTACTGTAAAATCTTTGACTCCTCTAGAGCTTAACGATCTTCATGCGCAAATTATTCTTGGGAATACCTATCACTTGCATTTACGCCCAGGCGAAAAACTCATCAAAGAAATGGGTGGTCTTCATAAGTTTATGGGTTGGGATAAACCCATTCTTACGGATAGTGGTGGATTCCAAGTTTTTTCTCTTTCATCACTCAGAAAAATCACCGAAGAAGGCGTGGAGTTTAGAAACCATCTCGATGGTTCAAAATGTTTTTTAAGTCCTGAAGTCAGCATGCAAATCCAAATGGATTTGGGTGCAGATATCATTATGGCTTTCGATGACTGCGCAGAACATCCGGCATCTTTAGAAAGAATTAGAGATTCCATGGGCATCACGATCCGTTGGTTGAGACGTTGCAAAGAAGCCATGACAAGACCTGAAAGTCTACTTTTTGGTATCGTTCAAGGCGGTCTAATTTATGACACGCGCATGGAGTCTCTTGAACAGGTTACTGGCGTTGACCTTCCAGGTTATGCTTTGGGCGGATTCAGCGTGGGTGAGCCCATCGAAGAGATGCACAAATTAGTGCCAAGAGTTGCGCCAAACCTTCCGCAAGATAAGCCTCGATACCTTATGGGCGTGGGAACACCGCTAGATTTAATCCTTATGATCGATGCGGGCATTGATATGTTCGACTGTGTCATGCCTACAAGAGTGGCAAGAAACGGTACCCTTTACACATCGCAGGGAAAAATGAATATCAAGCGCGAAGAATATAAAATGGATCCAAACCCGATTGATCCCGAATGTGATTGCTATACTTGCAAGAATTTCTCTCGTGCGTACCTCAGGCATCTCTACATTGCAGGAGAGATTTTGGGAGCGAGATTGAACTCACTTCACAACCTGACTTTCTATCTTAAGCTCACGGCGGATGCTCGAAAGAATATCCTGGCTGGAACTTGGGAAACCTACCGCGATACAATGTTGACGCGATTCACTAAGTCTAATTCTTAAAGTATTGATTCTTCAAAGAAAACGAGACATCTTTATTGGTGATTTTAACCAATTCTTTGGAGGAATAAATGTTCCAGTTTACTTTAACTGCGCTCGTGACTTTTTTGGTTTCGACAGCAGCGTTTGCACAAGAAGCAGCTAAAAAGCCATCAATGCTTGAAAGCATCTTTCCATTTTTCATCATCTTCGCGGTATTTTATTTTCTGATCATCAGACCGCAAGCTAAACAAAGAAAAGAACACGCGAAAGTTTTGACTCAACTAAAAAGCGGGGACCAAGTGATCACTTCAAGTGGGATCTATGGAACCATCCATGGATTAACAGAGAAGTTTATTACGCTGGAAGTTGATCAAGGCGTGAAATTAAAAATTTTAAGATCTCAAGTTCTCGGACTTGCAAAAGATGATCAGACAAAAGCTTAAGCAGCAGGAGTAATTAATGAATAAGATGATTTGGACAAAAGTAACAACTGCAATAGTTGTTGTCCTTTGGGGTGTAATTTATATTCTTCCAAACTTTGTAGATGTTTCGAAGATTCCATATTTCCCAGGTAAAAAAGTGAACTACGGCTTGGATATCCAAGGCGGACTTCATTTGGTATTGGGAGTAGATATAGCGGGTGTAACTTCGGAAAGTACAAAGCGTTTAATCACAACGGTTGAAGAAGATTTTAAAACGAACAAAAAAATCGTTTTAAAAAATTCGGATGTAAAACCTCTTCCAAATAACCAAGACATCAAGCTTGAATTTGAAACAGCCGATCAAGCTGCTCAAGCAAAAGCAATCTTTGAAAAAGATTATGCGGGTCAACTGATTGTGACTTCTGCTGAAGGAAACTTTGTTGAATTGAGATATAACGATGTTTACCTCAATGACTTCAAAAAAAGAACTTTAGAGCAAGCTATTGAAACTATCAGAAACCGTATCGATGAGTTCGGTGTAGCGGAACCTTCAATCACAGCTCAAGGTACAGATCGTATTTTGGTTCAATTGCCGGGTATCGAAGATTCCACTAAAGCAAAAGAATTGATCAATAAGACTGCAAGACTTGAATTCCTAACTGTAGAAACAAAAGATCAAGCTGAAGTCGACCAATGGGTTAAAGACGCTGAGACAAAAGGGAATTACTCTGTTTCAACTCTTAAATACTCTGAGTACGTAAAAAAAGTAAACGAAGACCTAGCTGGAAAACTTCCTAAAGATACAAAAATATTATTTGGAAAAGCAGACAATGCGGACAATATGGCTGCAGGAAAAGTGATTCACTTGGTGGGAGCAATCGCTCCAGTGACTGGTGATGATCTTAAGAGTGCTCAAATCAGCTTCTCTGAAAGAAACACTCCAGAAGTTAGCATGAACTTCAACGCTGTAGGCGCTACGAAGTTTGCAAACTTAACTGAAAAATATGTAAACAGACAAATCGCTATCGTATTAGATGACGTGGTTTACTCTGCGCCTAACGTTACTGAGAGAATCGGTGGCGGTAACGCAAGAATCACTTTGAACAACAGAAACTACGATGCATCTATGGCTGAAGCTAAGATGATCAGTATGGCATTAAGAGCTGGTGCTCTTCCTGCAAAACTTGAACAGCTTGAAGAAAGAACTGTTGGTCCATCTTTAGGTAAAGATTCAATTGATAAAGCACAAACAGCGATGATGATCGGTTGCGGTCTATTACTTCTGTTCATGCTAGTTTGGTACAAAGGCTTTGGCGTAATTGCTGATGTAGCTTTGATCCTAAACGGTGTATTTATTTTAGCTATTTTATCTTCTCTTGATGCAACTCTAACTCTTCCAGGAGTAGCGGGTATCGCATTAACGATCGGTATGGCAGTGGATGCGAACATTATTATTTATGAAAGAATTAAAGAAGAATTGAAAAAAGGTTTAGCTCTCGACCAAGCTATCAAGCAAGGTTATGATAAGGCCTTCTCAGCAATTCTAGATTCAAACTTAACAACGATCTGTGTATCAACGATTCTAATGTATTACGGAACAGGCCCAGTGCGTGGTTTCGCAGTCACTCTAATTGTTGGGATTATCACGACAATGTTTACAGCGGTTTTCCTTACAAGAACAATCGCAGAATTCTTAGTTTATAAACTTAAAGTTAAAAAGATTGCGATCTAGGTAGAGGAAAATATGGGAAATAGAAAAACAAATTATTTTGATACAACAGGTTCTGGAAGATTTGACTTCATTAAGAACACAAAAATTCTAGTTGCGATTTCAGGTTTAGCAGTTCTTGCCAGCTTGATTTACATTGCAGCCGGTGGGTTGAACTACGGAATTGATTTTAAAGGCGGAACGGAAGTACAGGTTCAGTTTGATAAACCAGTAGAAACATCTCAAGTGAGAGCTTTTATGGATCAAGTGGAAATCAAAGACCCACAGATTCTAAAGTTTGGAACTGATAGTGAATTTCTAATTCGTTTCCAAAACGAAGAAAGAGCTAGCATTCAAGAATCAAATGAATTCTTAGCAGCGACTGTTAAGAAAATCACAGAAGGCTTAAAGTCTACTTTTGCTAACGAAGGCCCAGTTGTTGAAAGAGTGGATAGCGTTGGTCCTCAAGTAGGAAGCCAATTGAAGAAAAATTCATTACTAGCCGTTTTTTATAGCTTACTTCTAATTTTGATCTACATTGGTCTAAGATTTGACTACGTTTATGCTCCAGGAGCGGTGGTTTGTTTATTCCATGATGCGATCGTGACTTTGGGAGTTCTTGCCTTAGTTGGAAAAGAAATTAACGTTACAATTATGGCAGCGATCCTGACTATTATTGGTTACTCACTGAACGATACAATCGTTATCTTTGACCGCATTAGAGAGAACAAAGGATTGTATCCAGACAAGCAGTTCCCTTGGATTATCAATAAAGCGATGAACGAAATGCTTGCGCGTACGATTACAACTTCGGCGACAACTCTAGCGTGCGTACTTTGTCTTTATTTCTTCGCGGATGGCGTAATTAAAGATTTTGCATTAGCTATGTCTATCGGTATCGTAGCAGGAAGTTACTCTACAATTTATGTAGCATCGCCTGCGGTAATATTGTGCGATCGGCTACAAAACAGAAAAAAGATGGCTTAAAAACATTCAGCAGGGGGAATATGAACTGGAAATCTAGATTAGATCAGAATATTCCTCCCGAGCCGCCAATACCTATGCCGGAACCTCTATGGAACAGTTTGTTTGCGAGAGGTTTTCAAACCAAAGAAGCTGTCGATAATCTTTTCTCTCCATCATTACAAAATATAAGTGATCCTTTTTTAATTCTGAATATGGACATCGCCTGCGAAAGGCTGTTGAAAGCTTTTATCAATCAAGAGAAGGTCACTATCTATGCAGATTTTGATTTGGATGGAACATCTGGGTTGGCGCTTCTCTACGACGGATTGACTCAACTTGGATTTAAGAATCTTACATATTTCCAGCCAAAAAGATTATCTGAAGGTTACGGGCTCCACGAGCACATCATAGAAGAGCTTGCTGCCACTGGAACTCAAGTTGTGGTGACGGTGGATGTGGGAATTACTGCCCTGGACGCCGCTAAAAAAGCAAAAGAATGTGGAATAGATTTAATTATTACAGATCATCATTTGCCCTACGAAGAACTTCCGGATGCATACACGATTGTAAATCCAAACCAAAAGGCTTGTACTTCTGGACTAGGATACTTGTGCGGGGCAGGAGTTGGTTTTTATCTTCTGATGGCAATTAAGAAAATTCTTTCTCAGAATGGCTTAGGAAATTCTAATTTTAATTTAAAAGATGTTTTGGATTTTTTTGTAATTGGAACGCTTACGGATTTAGTTCCGTTGGTGAAAGACAACCGCGTACTTGTAAAACACGGCCTGGCGAGACTCTCAAAAACTGAGAGACCAGCTTTAAAATCTTTAATTCATTCTTTATCACTGAACGATCGGTTGCTGACAAGCCAAGAAGTGGCTATCAATCTTGCGCCAAAACTTAATGCTTTATCTAGAATGGAAGCGGAAATTTTACCAAGAGATGTTTTGTTAGAGACCAATGCGGACAAAGCTTCGGCCATTGTTGAAAATGTTTTAAAAACGCAAGAAGACCGAAAAAAATATCAGAAGAGTGCGTATTTAAAAGCTTTAGAACTTCAAGAGACCATGGATCAAAAAGGTTATGTTTGGGTCTGGTCTCATGAATTTCATAAAGGTGTAATAGGCCTTGTCGCTACGGCACTCTCAGAACTTTTGAGAGTGCCTGCTTTTGTGGGATCTATTAATGAAAAGGGTGAAATCTCTGGAAGTTCTCGTTTACCAGATGGAATGGAATATGATCTCACGCAAGTTTTGGATAACTGTAAACTAGCCCTTTCTAAATATGGTGGGCACGCACAGGCCGCTGGATTTGGATTGAGTGCAGAGAATGCTTTAAAGTTTGATGAATTGCTAAAAGAATACTTTGATAAAAATAATAAGCCATCCACAGCAAAAGTGATTGTGTACGATTCCGTAGCAAAATTTAGAGACTTAACTCCGCAATTTATGAAGTGGTGTGAAGGCCTTGAGCCCTACGGGAAGGATTTTCCAGCGCTCACATTCAAATTTGAAGGCGTTCGAGTGGTGAATATTAGAAATATGAACGGTGGACATTTAAGATTTACTTTGGAGCAAGAAGGGAAAACTTTCCTTGCAGTCGTGTTTTCACCTTCTGAATTGTATAGAAATCTTGTTGATAATGATGTCATAGACATTATAGCTGAGGCTCGCTGGAATTATTTTAGAGGGGATAAAACTCTACAGTTGAATTTAAAAGACGTTTCCTGTACATAGTACCTAAACATATGGGGGCATCTGTCACAATGCCTCTCGGGAGGCATTACCATGACAACTCTCTCAAAACTAGCACAAGAAAAAGTTCAGCAAAAGTTAGCTCAATCTAGACAAACTAAGTTTGTAAAAAACCTTGAAAAGAAACTTCCTTTCGAAGTGAAGGAAGAGGCTTTAAAAGAAATCGTTAATAACATCCTTGCTCGCGCTAAAGAAATCAGAGAAGGTTTAAAAAATGATCCAGTAGCAACAGTAAAGAATTACAAAGCATTGCTAGATGTTCCATCACTTGCTCCAGTTAAAAACGCTAAAGCTACAAAGAAATCCACAAAGAAGCCGACACCAAAGAAAGCTTTGAAAAAAGCGAAAGTAACTTCTAAAACAACTTCTAAAGCAAAGAAAGATATCCACTAAGTTGAAGTCGGTTGTTTTGCTTTCAAGTGGTCTTGATTCAACGGTTAATTTCCACGAGGCATTGTTGCAAGACAAGGCTCGTGGAAAGCAAAATGTTTTACTCTGTCTTACTTTCGATTACGGGCAAAGAGCTGCCAAAAAAGAAATTGAAAATGCCAAAAATCAATGTAAAGCACATGGAGTTTCTCATAAAGTCGTAGAACTCAAATGGTTCTCTGATTTCACAAATACTAGTCTTGTCTCTCAAAAAATGGAAATTCCAACCCAAGTGAAAATCGAGAGCTTAAGCGCTTCGCAGGAATCTGCAAAAGCAGTTTGGGTACCCAACAGAAATGGCATCTTCTTAAATATTGCTGCGGGCTTTGCAGAAGGTTTAGGTGGCGATTGTATTATTGTGGGTTTCAATAAAGAAGAGGCAGCAACATTTCCTGATAATACTCAAAGCTATTTAGAAAAAGTAAACGATGCTTTCGAATATTCGACAGCCAATAAAATTAAAGTAAAGTGTTTC
Source organism: Bdellovibrionota bacterium (assembly GCA_040386775.1). Taxonomy (NCBI): domain Bacteria; kingdom Pseudomonadati; phylum Bdellovibrionota; species Bdellovibrionota bacterium. The sequence continues at coordinate 226,116 of JAZKEU010000017.1, forward strand.
ACCACAGACATGGATAAAACTCAAATCGCAAAACGCGCCAAAGAACTCAATGTGAATTTGAATTGGATTTGGCCCTGCTACAAGGGCGGAGATAAAATCTGCGGCGAATGCGAATCTTGCTCAAGATACCTAAGAGCAATAGGTACGGAGCAATAGGTACCTAAACAGGTTTTACTTTCCAGGT
>JAZKEU010000017.1:226309-246300 GCA_040386775.1 Bdellovibrionota bacterium
TCCACGGGTTCAATTTTCAAATCTTGAAGAGAGCATGTTTTAACGGGAGTTCCTTCGTTAGAAATGTTCATGGCAAAATGGATGAGAATAGATTGTGGAGAGCGCGCGGCGATACTTATGCTGAGCTTTCTATCATCTAGATACAAATCATCGCCGTCTCTTTTTAGTAAAATTTGACCTTTAGATTTCTGTAAGATTTTGTTTTGAGCCATACTCGCAAAAAGTCTTTGAATCAAAACTCCACTAATTAGTTTTTCATCAAAGATCTCAAAGATAAAGTGAAGCATATCAGAGCCACAGATTTGAGCTCTTTGCAGTAAATCTTCACCATCAACCATATGATCGAAATTAACATCACAGGCGCCACGAAATGCAATCACAGAATTCCCCAGAAGATTGTGTTCTAAATAAGCATACAGAGATCTCAGCTGAGTTCCGTCGTATTTGATTGTCTGGTCAATCCATAGAGTTTTCATACTTATTTGAACTGGACAAAGAGTTTTATGGGTAGAGTATTGCTCTTTCCTTTTATTTTTTCTTTAGCCTCTACATTGATATCCAGATTTAAAGCATTGAGCTCTACAGGATCTCTTTCTGATTCGATACGATATGAAGGATCTGAGATAACCATATAGGATGCACTCCCACCGAAGAACAATTTCCATGCACTTTTATAATGCGCGCTTAGAGGTATTCTGTCTTGAGTGTCAGCGCGGTAGTTACCGAAGAGAAGAAAACTATCTGAGACTGTTAGGCTAAATTTTGAAGCGCTAGAAGTATTTTTTTGCTCCGTAATCACTCCGTAAAATTCGCCTTCAACATTATTGTTTTCAATCAAGTTGTCTAAGAAAATTTTGGAATTTTTAGTCAAATCACGTGTGTAGCTGTAGCCTGGCAAGTGGGAAGCTTTGATTGTTCCAGATTTTGTGATGTAGAAAACATGGACTACGGCATTTGAAATGACGTCTTTGATTTTTATTATTGTCAGTGTTTTGTTTTTTTGTGTTCTCACATTTTTTGCTTCAGCCGTGTAAAGTACAGATCTTGATTTTTTCTCAATAGCAGTTTTTGCGGGCTTGTAAACATTAAAGAACTGCACATTTCCGTTGGTGTTTACCAATTCAAATTTAAAAGCATCGGAAGAGTGAGTAGTAAAACTTAATTTTGGATGAGGTCCCGGCGTGAAGTTAATTTCTAAAATGCGATTGGCAAATTCTACGTTGAGAATTTTATTGTCACGAGTAACGGGATCATTTGCGACTTGATTTCTGACTTCTTGGATAAGTACTGAAGTGTAAGTGTCCAAGTATTTTTCATTAGCTGGAGGTGGAGGAGTTGTATCATACAAAGGTGAGTCATTGTCAGATTCTGCTGCGGGGGTAGGAGCTGCTGGAGCATCAGCAGAAGTTTCGGTTGGAGTTGGTTCAGAAGTACTAGTTGAAGGACTATTTGATTTATCATCGGAGCAAGATACTGCTGTGATTAAAAGACCAATGATAAATAGGAATTTCAATAAAACCATAAATCTGCCTCCGAATTGATGTTCTGGATTATAGCGTTAGAAGGCCAAAAAATACACAACTCCATCTGTTGAAACAGATGGAGCAGTAATAATTACAAGGTTGCTTAAAGGTTTACTTAGGAATTCTCTGTGATTGAGAAAGAGTCTTTAGCGATTGAAGAGATTGAATGTTTGTAGATTCAGTTTTTAGAGCGCTAGGTTTAAGAGGAACTGGAGTTCTTTGCTCTTGAGTTCGTAAGGAGTTAGATTTAGGCGAAGCATAACCATAATTTGCTTTTGTAATGGAAACTGGTATTGAAGTAACAGCTTTTCTAGCACTAGCTGCTTTTGAGGTAACCGTAGAAACTAGATCTCCTGCGATTGCGATATTTTCTTTTGCAGCTGCGATGCCTTGGACAGTTGAATAAGCACTTGTAGCAGGGCTTGCTACAGCATTCACTATTGCTTTGCCTATTGTTAAATTATTTTCTAGAATTTTTTTGCCAGTTCCCATTGCGCCCTTTGGTGCAATGGAAGTTGTTTTTGGTAATACCGTTGTTGCCTTAGGATCAGTCTTAGGAGTAGTGGGTGCTGTCATTATTTTCGCTTCTTCGATTGGAAGATCTGTGAAGCCCTCTAATGCATCTTCAGAGTTTTCAACTTTAGTATCTGTTTGTGTGCCTGTTTCTTTACCTGTAACTTCTGAAGCTGCTGGGGCTTGTGGTTGGTTATTTTCATCACTAGCTGATGGAGCTTCTGCTGGATCTTCGTTCCTTAATTGTTCGTCAGATTTAGAATTATCTTCTACAGAAGACAAAGTTAAAAGTGCAGAGCTTGCTTCATTTGATTTTTTATCTTCAAAAGTAAGAGTAAATTCTTTTGCATCAAGAACCGCTGACCCCGAGATCAACTCCATTTTCTTGTAAGAATCTTTCATAGATTCTAGATCAACACTTGTGGAATTCAGGAGAACATTTGTTGTATTCGACTTTAAGCTTAAAACTGAGAGCAATGAATATTGGAAAGCTGATGTCTTTGCATCATACACATTGATAACGATTGTGTTCGCCTTTGATTCTAACCTTTGAATTTGATCGATCAGTTTTGCTTCCAATACAGAGTTGTCAGAAATATAAACTTGAGAAGTTCTTGTATCAATCGTGGCGCCTTTCATTATTAAGATATTTGCATCTTTAGAAGTTACATTTGCTACGGCTTTATTTAATTTTACCAAAACAGAAACTTCTGCTGTTTTAACAACTTTCTTAGCATCTGTCGTTTTCTCATATAGTGATACGATCACTAAACTTTGATTTTGCTTTTGAATTTTTGCAGAAAGATTGAGGTTGGCTAGCTCTTCTGATGATTCTGAAGGCTTACTGAATTCGATAGTAAGACCATCTTCGCTCACTTTACCTTCTTTGAAATTAACTTTATAGAGCTTGTTATTGATTGTAAGAGCGGTGTCGATTTGATCGGAACCTTCAAGAAATTCATATTTTACATATTTAATTCTGCTTGCGAGGTCTTTAGCCGCATTCACATCCACTATGGTTTCACCGTCCGCAATTCTCTTTTCTTGAATGGCTTTAAGAATTTGCTCTTCTTGGCTTTTGTCTTCAGATGTATTTGTATCTCTATCTGCTGCTTTATCAGAAAACACTTTTACGCCAGTCTTGGCTTTTAGTGTTTTTGTACTGCTAGGTCCACATGCAGAAGCAAGTAGAGATACGGCAATAGCTATAGCTGTAACCACGATTAGATTCTCTGTATTGATAGACCTTTTCATTACGAAACCTCCTGAGGATTCAAATGGTATAAGAGCAAACCATGGACCTTTCTTTGTGGTAGCCAAATCTAATATACAAATTGTGGAGACTTTTTTTGCTTTAATTTGCCTAAAAAAGGCATACAGCGACGTTTTTTGTCTGTGATTTTAGAAGATTTTCACATGTCCTGGGCCATAGTATTTATGGCCCTATTCTATATAGGTATTAGAATTGCAAAGCTTTAGAATCAATCTATATGAATAAACTATTGGCTTCTCTTATTATTATATCGCCATTTGTAGTGTTTGGTGCGCCCAAGGTAACCAAATCTACTCGCACGACTTTGTCTGAAAAAGATAAAGCTTCTTTTGGGGCTATAGTCTCCACTTTTGATATCACTTCCGAAGCTGATGGTTTAAAAATTGATCTTAGAAATATAAACGGCCAAACCAAGCCAGAAATGTTAACCACGAAAGTAGAAGACTACGAAGAGTATTCGAAATATTCTTTTGATAATCCATACCTTCAAAACCATAGATTAGACCTCTTTATTTTCTCTAGAGTAAAACCCAATATGTTAGATGATAAGGATATGGCAAATTCCATCGACGATATTTCAGACCTTCGTTTTGATCTTCAGGTTTTATTGGATTCAGCTTCAAAGAAAACCATCAAATCTAAAGTGGTTGTTTATTACAAAGACAATATTGTTGCCGAAGGTAGCGTAGACAATAACTCCGAAATTAAAATCAAAGACGATCTCAGCAATAAAGTTAAAAATTGCAAACTTCAAGAATTGAAAGTTATAAAGAATCTATTAGGTTCTTACAAAAGGTCTTTAGATCTTGAAGTGAAGTATGTTCAATCTGGAAGATCCGTAAAGCAAAAGCTCAACTTGAATCTACAGAATATAAAAATGACTCCTAAAAAAATAGAAACAGAAACAGAAGAAAATGAACTCGAGGAACAAGATCTAGATCTTGAAGGTGAAGAAAATGAAACAAGTACTACTCATTCTTAGCTTTATTGTTGCTGCGTTCTTAGCGGCTTGCTCTGATGGAGCCAACAAAGTGAATACATCCAAAGGCACTGGCTCAAAAAAAACAATTGAGCAATTGGATAAGGCATCTTCGGATACTTCGCTTGAAGCACTGAAAGCTCAATTGGAATTGGATCCCAACACACAAATTCCAGATGTTATTAATCTAGTAAAATCCAAATTTGGTACCACTACGGCAAAAGAACAACCTAAGACTGAAACGAATGAAGATGATACTAAAAATTTACTACAGAAACCAGCTGCCCAAAAATTAGCTGACCCAAAAGTTACAGAGCAAAAAGAAGACGAGGTTCCAGAAGAAGATACGGAGCTTTTAGATTTAAAAACCGTAGATGCAGATTGCAATCCCAAGATCGTAGAAAAATATAAAGAGGGCAGTGTAGAGACAAAGCGCATTTACATTAAAACTTGCAATCTTCAAGTGATCGTAAAAAGAACTTTGGATAATGCTGGAAAAGTGACAGCAGTAAGAGCTTATATCTCAGCAAAATTTGAAAAACCAAACGTTGAACATATAGCCTCAATCAATGAGGATAAAACCATGGAATCCGTAGTTGCTAATTATAACGCGACCTCTGGAAGTATGATTCTTAAGTTCAATATGAAATTGAAAGATAAAATAGACCTGAATCTTGAAACTGAAGCCTTTTCCTATGGGAATGGAAAAAATCTTTCGGCAGATTTTTCTGATGTGAATAGGCTTCAGAGTGGGCTTTTCAAAGTCAAAGCCATCAAAGATACAAATGCCATCGTATTGGAATTTGATAGAACAGATGATGTTGTAACTACGAAGCTGAATGATGAGATGGGACTTTTTGGAAAGAAAGAAGCAAAGGTGGTTGCTAAAGCCGGTGATGCTGAAACAGTAGAGCAAAAGCTATCTCCATCTTCTGGAGTTAAAAGTCCGACCAATCCTCAAGGCAAGAAGAGAGTTGATATTCCTGCGACGTACAATGGATATTGATCCCTAGCAATTCTTCTTGGTTAGAAATTCTTTATATTCGTTGATGTCGTAGAATCCATACATTTTCTTTTTGGTGATCTCGGTGATTTCCATCAAAAGCTCTTCTTTGGTTTCTTTGATTTTTGTGTAGTCTAAAATGATGGAACTTTTGCTGAGAGTAAGAATATAATCGATCAAAACTTGTTCCGAAAAATCTTCTAGTCCATTGAACTTATGGGTAGAGGATTTTAATGTATTTTCTACTGTTTCCACTAAAATATTTTTCATTAAATCCTAGTACCGTTTAAGCCAATTAAATTGAGTTATATTATCGTCTTATACTTATCGGGATAGTGTTGTATTGGCTTTAGAAATACGATGCCAAATTCGGCTCAAGAATTGCTTTATAATTGGACGAAGTGCTAGTTAAACGGACTAATTGTAGTGAGCTGTAGCCTGAAGGTTTTAAAGTGAAGAGAAGAAGCCTAATTTGTCATTCTGTAGTTGTTTTAGTCATATTGATTTCATTGGTATTTTCAGTGAATGCAAAGGCGGGCGCGCCAATGTGCTCGATGCTTTTTGAGGTAGCAAATCATACTAGAATTTTAGAGTTTCCATTTCCAAATCAATGGGATTTATTTACCAGATCTGAAGTGGTAATGGACTCGCTTGTACAAGGAAAAGTTTTAGCTCAATTAAAAACTTCAAATCCGTCAAGAGATCATATCGAATTCTTTGCAAATCAACTCCCGTTACTTGCGCAAAAATTAACTATCAATATGTCAGAGGCCCAATCTATTTTTAAAAGGACAGAAAAACCCAATAGATCAAAAGACTCATTAAAAAGAAATTTAGGTGAAAGTTACGAAAAATTAATGGAAGAGGCCTCTTCTATATTGGACTCTAGAACGGTCACTTATGAATGGTATATGAATTATTTTTTGAAATCGATTATTTTTATGGATGTCTCTTTAAGAGTTATGGAGTCGACATCTTCTACGCAGTTTGAAATGCTAAATAAAAAATTAGATATCTTACTAGGGAATTCAAAAGCATTTTATTCTGAAAACCAAAGTGAAACTATGCTTTACTCTACACTGGGGAAAGAATTTTCTTCGCTCATAAGAGACGCTTACTTTACTAAGCATCTTCGCGAAAATACATTAGTTCCCGTTCTTTTTGCGCCTAAAGATGCAGACATTATTGAAGCAGAAAGACTTGGGATGCATTTTGTAAGTTTATCAACAAGCATCAGAGAAACTGTTGATGGACTAAAATATCCATTGCAATTTGCGGCTCGTCAAGTTGAGCAAAGCACTTCTCAGTCCAACAGTTTCAAAGATTTAATTCATAACAATAAAGCAAAGTGGATAAAGTATCATGACAAAATTGCAGCGCAAGTCATAGGCGATATAAAACTTGAAGCCTTATATGCTTACATTTTAACAGATGCGGGGCTTCAGGCGAAATTGACGAGCCGTTTTGAAACTGGTTATAGATTAATTTTTGCATTCAATGTCCATAAAGCTTCAGACTTCTTGCAAGAATATTTAAGATTGAATTATAAAACAGTCAAAAAGATTGCGGATCTAAATACAATAGAGTCCTTCTTGCGTATTATTCGTCGTATCGAAAAAGAAGCTCTTGCTTCTCCATCTTATAAGTAATTAAATTTGGAGTTGATGAAACAGCTCCACTCCCTAGAAATTAAAAATATCGTTTCTGAGCTCCAGTCTTTTTTGGATTCAAAAGTTCAAAAGGTATTGGTTTCTGAGAAAGGTTTAGGGCTAGAGCTTTTTAAAGCTACTAAAGTTTTTTATTTGTGGTTTGAATTGGATCCAATCAATCCTTTTATTTTATGTTTTGATAAGTTACCGCTCGCAATAAAGCTCAAAAAAACCGCTCCCATGTTGCTGTTCTTGAAAGCACATTTAGAGGGTAAGAGAGTTTCTGAAATTCATCATGTAAAGGAATTAGGTAGAGTAGTAGAATTTGGGTTTGGCTATGATAATCCACTTAAGCTTGAGATCAGATTGTTTCCCCATGGTACCAATGCAATTGCGCATTTTGAAAAGAAAAAAATCTCTTTTGATAAAGTAAAAGAAATAAAAGTCGGTGGAACAGATATGGGGCACGAGAGCTCCCAAAGAAGTTTAAGTGAGGTCACACAAGCATGGTTGGATTCAAAAAGTACATCTCATAAATCCAAAAAAGATCCGGTTCTGCTAAAAGAAAAAGAAACTCAGAAAAAAGAGAAGGCCTTGCAAAAAACAGAAGAACATCTCGCGGAACTTCAAAATGACAAGTGGGCAAGACTCGGAGAATGGCTTAAAGAAAACCAGACATTGAAAGTGCCGACGGAATTCAAAGAGTGTATCGATACTAGAAAGACCTTTCCTCAGAACATCCAGAATGCCTTCGAAAAAGCCAAAAAGAATCAAGAAAAAATCAGTGGTACCTTAGAGAGAATTGCAATTTTAAAAAATGAAATCTCTCAACTAAAAACAGTAGAACTATCTGACTTCTCTAAATCTAAAACAAAATCATCTCCTTCTAATCTTTCTCCTAAGTTCTCTAAAGCTAAAGGAAGTAAATCAGACAATTGGAAAGGCTATCGTCTGTCTTTGAATGAAAAGGTAGAAGTGTTTGTAGGTAAAAATGCTCAAGAAAATTTGAATATTTTGAGGTTTGCTCAGAGCTGGGATTACTGGATGCACATCAAGGATTACCCGGGTGCTCATGGAATTGTTCGTCGACCCAGAAATTATGAAGTCACCGATGAAGAATTAAAAACAGTAGCGAGATTTATTGCCTCTAAATCTAGAAAAAGTGCACATTTTTTAGGCCCAGGGGACATGTTTGAAGTATTAATTGCGGAATGCAGATATGTCCGTCCCATAAAGGGCGATAAACTAGGCAGAGTGAACTACTCGAATGAAAAAGTGCTCAATTGCAGAATGAAGTGATGCATTACGCATGTTGATGAAGCGTTGACACGAAGAGGCCTTCTCTTAGACAATTTTAGATAGTTAAATCAATTATTTAAGAGGTTAAAAGAAAGGTTGAAGAGCTATGATTGAAATCAAGAATCTCACCAAATCTTATGGATCGATCAAAGCGATCGAGAATTTGAATTTTAAAATCAACAAAGGTGAAGTGGTTGGATTTCTAGGACCCAATGGTGCAGGAAAATCCACGACCATGAAAATCATCACGGGTTACATGGCGCCCACAAATGGAATGGTGAATGTTGCGGGTTATGATGTTTTTGAAAACCCCATCGAAGTGAAAAAAAGAATTGGATATTTACCAGAAGTGCCACCGGTGTATTTAGATATGCAGGTGGATGACTATTTGTCTTACGTAGCTCAGTTGAAACAAGTGCCGAAGAGTGAGCTTTCAAAAAAAGTTCAAAGAGCCATTGAAAAAACCTATCTTGGCGATGTGAGAAAAAGACTTATTGGAAACTTATCCAAAGGTTTCAAGCAAAGAGTGGGGATTGCGGAAGCTATCGTTTCGGAACCAGAAATTTTAATTTTAGATGAACCGACCGTAGGTCTTGACCCTAAGCAAGTTGCCGAAATCAGAACTCTCATTCAAACGCTTTCTGGTGAGCATACAGTGATCTTGTCGACTCACATTCTTCCAGAAGTGCAAGCGACTTGTAAGAGAATCATTATTATCAACAAGGGTAAGATCGTAGCAGAGGATACACTGGAAGGCTTGAATCGCAAGATGAGAGGGTCTCACCAAATTCTTCTCAAAGTAAAAAACGCTTCAGACTCTTTAAAGGTGCAGTTGAAAGCTGTAAAAGGTGTTTTAGAAATTCAAGACCGTGGTGATGGAAATTTAGTCATCGATACGATGGAGCCAGACGACATTATTATGGAGAGAATTGCTCAGGTAAGCATTCAGTTTCATGCAGGTCTTATGGAACTCAGACATCTAGAAGGCAACCTCGAAGAAATCTTCATTAAACTCACTTCGAATGTGTAAGGACAAAGTATGTTAAATACATCAATGATCATTGCTAAAAAAGAAATTAGAACAAACCTTAAGGGCCCAGGTTTTTATATCATTTTATTTTTATTCACACTTCTCATTAGTTTTGTATCTTATCAAACAGTGATGATGTTAAAAATTAAATCTCAAATGCCCGCTGTGCCTGGAGCGGATGACGGTGTGAATCTTCATAGTGGATTTGTGGCTCAGCTTGTTTACCTTATACACTTTATGCTTCTTCTTTTTGTTCCCGCGATGACTTCATTTTCATTTGCAGAAGAGAGAAAGACTAGGACGATGGATTTGCTTTTAACGAGTCCAATCACTTCGTTTGATATCGTAATGGGTAAATTGAATGCATCGCTCTTTTTGGTGCTATCGCTTTTGGGGATTTCATTTTTATATCCTTTAAGCTTAAGCATATCTGCAAGCTTGGATTGGTCACTTTTAATCTCTAGTTATGTAGGATTATTTTTGGTAGCCGCGGTTTATGTGGCCATTGGGTTGTTCAGTTCTGCGATTTCAACTTCTGTGATTGTGTCTTATGTGATCGCGGTGGTTTTAAACTTGTTTTGTATTTTTGTAGTTTGGACTTCGCAAACCAGCGAGAACCCTCTCGTGAGGGATATCGTAAATCATATTTCAATTTCAAAACATCTTACGGATTTTATCCAAGGGGCTGTTCAGATTTCGGGAATTGTATTTTTACTTAGCATGATTGTATTTTTCGTATTCCTCACTCAGCGAGTGATTGAATCGGCAAGGTGGAGATAATTATGAGTCGTAAAAGTCAGGTTAGTTTTTTAATTGGATTTTTGATCATTTGCCTTGGATTTGGAGTTAGAACCTTTCTGGGTGTGAATCTTCCTTATCATACCATAGGCGTGTGGTCTCTTTTTGGATTGTTTGTGGGTCTTGGAGTTTTTTTTGAGAGAGAAATTATTTTAGAATTTTTATCTCTTAAAACTACAAAGCATGGCATGAACATGGGAACGGCGATCCTTTTGGTACTGGTCCTATTGGCGGCGGTGAATTACATTGCTTACTCTAGAAATAAAAAATGGGATCTTACTCAAGAAAGACTGAACTCATTATCTAGCCAAACAATTCAAATTGCAAAAGGCTTAGATAAAGAGTTAAAGCTTATTGGATTTTTTAAAGACGGGCAGCCAGAAATTCAGAGAACAAAAGAAATCTTCCTAGACGTTGCTGAAAAAATGAGATTCGAAAACTCTAAGATCAAAGTTGAAATCTATGATCCAGATAAGAGACCTGATTTAAAAAAACAATACAATATTTCTTCATTGGGTGATGTCGTCATGCTTTACGATGGCAAACAAAAGCTTATATCTGTGTTGAATCTCCTTCAGCCAGAAGAAGCTGAAGAAGCTATCATCAACAATATCTTTGTGTTGACGGCAAACAATGGAAAAGCCCTTTATTTTACAACGGGCCATAAAGAGATGGATATCTTGAGTGAAGATAGGGAGGGGCTTGCTCATCTCAAAAAATCACTTTCTGATTTGAATTACGAAGTGAAGACAATCAATTTATTAGAAACACAAAAAATCCCAGATGATGCACAGATGGTGATTATTGCCGGGCCAAAGCTTCCAATCTACGATGGTGAAGTTGAGTCGCTCATAGCCTACGCTAAAAATGGTGGAAGAATTCTTGCTATGGCAGATCCAGGTGAGAAACATAATATTTCAAAGCTCGCGGAAGTTTTTGGGATAGATTACAAAAATAATTTCATTATTGATTTCACGGGTTTGAGAGTGGCAGGAACTCAATACTTGGCCGTTGGACTTTCTTATCCCAGCCAAACGGGGATCACGAGAGGGTTTAAAGCCAATACAAATTTCAACATTGCTTCAGAAGTGGATTTCAAACCATTGGAAAACGTAAAACACGAAGTGCTAGTGGCTTCGTCTCCTCAGAGTATAATTCGTCCAGAATTGGTTGAGGAAATTCAATTGGACTCATCAAAAGATAAACCTAAATCTAGAAATATTGCCGTCGTTGCTGATGGAAAACTTTCTGGCAGTGAAAAAGAATTTAAAGCTATCTTTTATGGTGATGCGAGTTTTATCAACAATAATGATATTCAAGTTTCTATGATGAATAGAGATTTGATCTTAAATACGATTGCCTACTTGGCGGACCAAAAAGAATTGATCAGTATTCGCCCTAAAAAAATGGGATTGTCTGCTTTTTTTATCACGGACATTCAAACAACAATTCTTATTATCGGATATGCATTGGTCCCAGCTCTATGTATTATGAGTGCGGGTGTCCTCTGGTATAGGAGACGTCACGCATGAAGCAGCTCAAGTCCAAAGGAATATTTGTTCTATTGGTGGCTATAGTTGTTGGATATGCGTATGTTTTTGAATACCGTGGAAAAATCGAAAAAGAAGCGCAAGAGCAGCAAGCAAAAAAAATCATTCCCTTTTCTCTAGAAGAAATTTCTGAATTCACAGTCACGACAACAAACAGTGAAAGTACCTTTAAAAAAGAAACAGAAGGTAAAACTGTAAAATGGTTTATGGAAAAACCTCAAAGAGATCTTGCTAGCTATGGAGCTGTCCAAGGTTATTTGAGTCAGTTTGGTGCAGAAGTTTACGAAGAAGTGGCCGCTGAGGGTTCAAATATTGATTATGCTATCTATGGTCTTACAGACAAAGTAAATAGCGTGAGCTTTAGAAAGCCAACCGAAGTTGTGACCATAGAAGTGGGCGGAGCCGTCGGCTTGGGTGGGAAAAAATATATTCGCGTTAATAAACAAGATCGCGTTTTGATAGCTGGTTACTTCTGGGAGTCACAATTTCAAAAGGCAACAAGTGAACTTCGAGAAAAAGGTTTTGTTCCTGCAGATTTTGAAATTTCAAAAATCGAAATTAAAAATCACAAACCGCATGGCATTGAACATTTGACGTTTACACAAGTAGAGAATAAGTGGGCGTTGAGTGATTTGATCACGAAAGACCCAGACCAATCAGCCGTTGATGATGTCTACTATCAAATCAAAAACATGAGAGCTGCACAAATTCTAAAAGAAGGTAAAAGCCCACAAGATATGGCAAACTTAGGGCTTCATGATCCGGAAATTAAGGTGATTTTGTCAGGTCCAAAAGATGAAGATAAAAAATTAGAGCTTATTTTTTCAAAAAATATGACGGGTCAAGTTTATGCGGCCACAAGTGAGAGAAATGTAATATTCTCGATGAATCCACCGGCGATCAATGTTTTAAGAAAATCTGCTGATGATTTTAGAGATAAGAAGAAGCCCCTTAGCTTTAATCTCGCAGAAGTGCAGCAGATCGATTACAAGTCTGATCTTGCAAGCTTCAATCTCACAAAAGAAGCAAATGCATGGAAATCAAAAGAAAAAATTGAAGGAAAAGAAATCGATAATGCCAAAGTTGTCGACATCTTGAGTAAGCTTTCCGCCATGAAAGTAAAAAAATATTTTGATCAAGAAGTTTCATATCAAAAAAGTGGTATGATTGAATTGAAGTTGAAAACTTCAAAAGGTGACGAAGTATTGGACTTGAAATGGTCACCAAAACCTCTAGAAGATGTTTTTGTAGCAAAAAGTAATTTGTCTGAAAAAACTTTTGGTTTATCAATGCAAGATGTAGGAAGTCTTCCCTTTCAGGCAGTTGTGATTGATCCTCCAAAGCCGGAAAAAGAGAAGACAGATGGAATGCATATTCCATCATTACCTACGGAATCATTTCCTAAAGGTGCTCAGGAGAAAAAAGTTAAATGAAAGTGATAGCAAAGTGTCCAACAAGAGTAGACTTAGCGGGTGGAACCTTGGATTTGTGGCCAATCTTTACTTTTTTAGGTGGGGCGAGCACAATCAATGCGGCAATTGATATTTACACGCAAGCTGAGCTTACAAAGCTCAACAAACCTGATGTTGTTATCGAAATTGAAAATACAAAATTCAAAAAAACTTTCAAAGATTTAAAAACGCTTCTTAAAGATAAAAATCCAAAATTGGATTTTGTCCGCCCCCAATTGGAATATTGGAAACCATCTTTTGGGTTTCATTTAAAGACCAGCTCTCAAAGTCCGGTGGGTGGGGGATTGGGTGGGAGTTCGAGTCTTACCATTTCTATCATTGCCGCTTTCTCAGAAATGTTAGAGCAAAGACTGACAACTCACGAGATGGTGAGGCTTGCTCACAATATCGAGGCCCAAATTCTAAAGACCCCAACGGGTACTCAAGATTATGTTCCGCCGATCGAAGGTGGCGTGAATCTGATCAATTATGGTTACGGTGACTTTAAGGTGAATAAGCTTTACATTCCGCCAGAAATTTTTGATAAGCAATTTGTGCTCGTCTACACTGGTAAGCCCCATCACTCTGGCATGAACAACTGGCAGGTCCTTAAGAAGATCGTCGATGGTGATAAGAAGACGCTCAAGTGCCTTGCGGGTTTAAGAGAAGTATCTGAAGAATTGATCGCTCAAATCGAGAAAAAAGATTGGAACTTCAAAAAAATCTTCCAAAACGAATACAAATGGCGCTCGCAAATTTCTAAATCTTTTAGTAGTCCTGAAATAAAGCGCTTAGAGAAATTGGCTTTAAAAAACGGAGCCCTTGCTATTAAAATATGTGGAGCAGGTGGTGGCGGCAGCGTCATCGTTTGGTGCGCAGATGGCCAGAGGGAGAAGGTAATCAACGTATGTCAGGAAAAAGGCTTTCAGGTTCTAAAAGCCAACGTGGTAGATCACGGAATATCGATTCAAAGAAAGCAAACTTAGAGGTTGCTCGATTTGTTGGAGTTTCGTTGTCTGGTGGAAAAAATGATAAAACTTGCATCACAAGTCTTGAATACTATCCCCAACATCACAAAATATTTCTAAAAGATATCAAAGATAAAATTCCTTCAGAAGATGAAGTATCTCAAGATAAGTTTCTATTGGATATACTAAATAAAGCCGATCGAAACTTAAAGTACATCACCATCGATAGCCCTCTCGCGCTGCCATTTTGTTTAACTCACAAGTGCGGTGGTGTAGAGAAATGCAAAGCACCTACGACCAAGTGGCAATGGGCTCATTATTTAAAGCACAAAAAGAAAAAAAAGAATCTGAAGTTATTTACTCCTTACACCGAGAGGTGTGTTGAGCGCTATGTGAATTATGAGCTAGAAGAGTTCTTTGAAATGCCCGAGGCTCTCGGAGCAAATAAAGCTCCGCTCACAGTCCGAAGCGTATATCTGAAATCTAAAATCAAAAAAAAGCTTCTTGAAGTATTTCCAAAAATTTCTGTTTGGAGAATCGGTACGTTATTTAAAATTTCAAAAAATGATCTTAAAAATTATCGCCATTCTGTTCACGGGAAAGAGTGTCGCGCCGTATTCCTACAAACGCTCATCGAAAAAGATTTATTATTTATTTACGATCAGGATTTGCATAAGCTGATTGAAAATCCCAATGCCTTTGAGTCCATGGTTTGTGCGCTGACAGGCTATTTAAAATACAAAGGCCAGTGTGAAAAGCCACCAAAGAACTTCCCTATACAGGAAGGTTGGATCGAGTTCCCCCTCGAGAATTTTAATTTTTAAATCTCAAGAATTAGACGCGCCTAGCTATGTACTCAGTTTTTCATAATGCTTAATAAAAATAATTTACTTTGTCTCATTTGAAAAATACAAGTTTGTGCAATAGTTAATTTATAGCTATTGCACGAAAAATACCTGGGAGGGTTTATCATGAAGAATTCTTTAAGTTTATTCATTTTCACATTGTTGGTTTCGACAGCTGCATTTGGACAGGTAGTAATCATCGGTGGTGGGTCTACGTCTGAGCCGCCAAATATGTCTACTATGCTAGAATATAAAGATGCGTTTTCAAAAGCTCAGCCTGTAACTGCAGATGATTTAGCTTTAGGAAAAAGCTGGGATTGCACTTCTTATCACTATTATAGACCAACAGAAACAGACGTAGGTTTTTTGTCATTCAATAACCTTGTAAATAATGAGGTAGAGCAAACAGGAACTGGAAATGCAAAAAAATATACTTTTACGGAAAAAGGGCTTGTTGCGAGCCATGCATATGAAGGCTGGAATTATGAGTACCTTGATGGCGTAAGAAAAACAGACAATGGTTTAATCATTGAAAGATCCATAAATCCTGCAGCGCAACCATATCAATTTGCATCAGTAACTGATACAAATTTTTATGCTTGGACATATTTTACTTGCTCTCTATCTCAATCTCTTTAAGAGCAATTAGCTCACAAGCTTTTGCATGCATATTTGTCAATACAAAGCGATATCTTCGATTTTATGAAGGTATCGCTTCTCATATTAAATTAGAAAGTGGGGGGATATATGTTTAATAGTTCCATAATTTTTGTTATGCTAATGTTAGTTGCATCACAGGCTCAAGCGATAAATTGGAAGGGTATTTTCATCGCTGGTGACCATTCTATCGAAAATTTTGATAATGCACGAGAAGATTTGACTCAAACTTTTTCTTCGATCGGTCAACTCAATACACTTCAATTCTCTTCTTCGACAAACTACATTTCTGAAAAGAACTCAGTTTATCCCGCTACGTTTCAGAGTATTAAATCTGGATTTTCTCAAATGGCTTTGCGAGATGGGGAGGGTTGTCTTATTCATATGACTTCACACGGTGGTTATAGAAGAGGATTTTACATGTCCCTTGAAAAAACTCAGTTTATGACGCCAAGAGATTTAATTGCCATGGTAGATAGTGCATGTGGACAGGCTCCAACTGTAATTTTGGTTTCTGCATGTTACTCAGGTCAGTTTATAACAGAAAAAATGAAAGGACCTAATCGTGTGATAATGACTGCCGCTCGAGAAGATCGACCTTCTTTTGGTTGTTCAGCTGATATAGAGTATACATATTGGGATGGTTGTCTCTTGGAAACAATTCCAAGCGCTAGGAGCTGGCCTGATCTTTATGAAAAAGTTAAAGTGTGTATATCAGCCAAAGAATTAGCATTGGGTGCTAAACCTTCGGAGCCCCAAGCATTTTTTGGAGACAACACTAAGCAATGGCCTTTGCTTCATTAAGATAATTTTTTATAGGTTGTTGTGAGTTTAATTTTAAGAATTCACAAATGAAAAACTGTCGAGAGTGTTTACATTTTAGACAGTATTTACATCCTTTATGACAATCATTAGCGGTTCTTTTTATAGATCTCTAAAAGCCTGAAAAATTACCAGTCTAAACTTTTGACAATGTTTATACTCTCCTAGCAATGGTATAACTATGTCTATTCATAAACCCGCTATACAAACTTTAAAGGAAAGGTAATTATTTATGAAGGCTATATTATTGGTGATCACGTTTGCTTCAATGAGCTCATTTGCAGGCGATTATGATATGCAACACAGACAGCTACTAAAAGCTCAACAGAGAGAAGAGTGTATTAGAAATCCTGACTATTGTAAGGCGATGGAGCTTTATAGAGCAAACATCGAGCAAGTTAAAAAACTAGAGACGCAAATGGCTAAATTGGAACGTCAGAAAGCTTTCGTTTGTAGACCCCCGGCTCATTACTCTGATCATGGAGTTTTAGCTTCTATTGATACACAATTTGAATACATGAAAACTTGTAAAGCTTCTATGAGATACACTGAAGAAACAGCTAAAATTGACTCTACAATTTCTCAAGTGAATTCATTATTAGAAGTAGCTATAGAGGATAGAGAGCAGAGCAAAGTTTTAGTGTCATCCTTATACGCTAAAAGATCTTCTGTTGCTCGAAAATAATCTTAACAAAGGCTAAAATGCACTTTTAAAATGCCAAAAGTATTGCAATTACAATGTTTGCAATCGCGGTTAAAGCCACCAGAAGAGGGCGAGATTCTTCGCTCTTTTCTCTGGCATCTGTCATAGGCTCTGAAAGTAGAGTCAGATTCGGTTGAATATCTTTACTGCTTTTTATCCCATACAAATCATAAATTCTTTTATATTCGTCAGGTATGGCGACTAAAGATTTTTTATTTAGAAGTTTTAGGTCTTTCACGCGTTTTACTTCTACGGTAATGACTTGGTTTTCGTTTTTTATAACATCACCTTCAGCAATCACTTTAATTTTTGATCCACCTTGAAAAAGAGCATTGGGCGAAGATCGCTCGATCTCAAGCCATTGAACCTTCTGTCCTGGTACTGCCGATGATTTTGCTCCGACGTCCACACGAGCTAAAATAGTGTTTCCTTCTTCAATAAGAGGTTCTTGATTCAAAGGATCTACAATTTGAAATCCTTGATAGGGAAGGGCCGCTACAAAGTCTTGCGTGAGTTTTGCTGAGAGATCTTCAAGTTGAAGGCTGATAGGTCTTGACGCTACGATATCTATGCTCTTTTTCCAAAGCAAGAGCCCATCTTGCCCTGAGTAAGCAGCCATAAATAGTTTTTTATTTTCTAGGTAAGTGGTAATCAAACAATCACTCTCTAAAAGCTTTGCGAGTAAGATCACATCAGAGATTAAGAAAGTCTTGCGAGGCTGAAAAACTTCGTTCTGTTGCATATATCTTTTTGTAGCCACAAGAAATCTTTGTTGATCACTTAGGAATTCTCTAATTTTCCACCAAGCAAGATCAGCTTCTTTTCTGAAGTCACCATCCGTATGAAGCGGAAAAACCACAATACGACGAATGACCTCATGTGAAATTTTGTCTCCGGACACAATCGGTGTGGGCAAGCCATCAGCACCGAGAGTCGTATCTGGTTCTGGTAGAACAGTAGGCGAAGAGGTAGAGTTCGTTATTTGTGGTTGAGAAGGCTGAGGTGTAGCAGTCTCTGGTGCTTCCACGGTGACTTTAGTGGGTGCATTCACAGTTTGAGGAGTTATGGTTTGCGGAGTTGGAACAGGATCAACCGCTGAGGGAGTTTTTTGAATTGGCGGTTGAACAGCATCTTGTGCAAAAGTTCTTTGTAATGAAACGAGAATAAAAAGGAAGAGGGCGATGACCATCAGATATGAAAAGTTAGATCTCAAAAAGCGAGATTTAAAGTTTGATATTTTATTCTTATTTTTAACTCCTGAAATCATCATGATTTCATCTCCCATCCAGATAAAATAGTAGCATGGTTTTTCAGCTATGACAATAGAGAGTTTGGATGTTAATATACCAAGAACCGAAGTTCGTGGTGTTACTACAGGAGGAACAAATGGCTGACTGGAGAAGAGTCTCTCAAATTACAGGTGATGTCGTTTTTTTCGAATACACCGACGATAAAACTGCAAAAGAAGCCCCACTCGTATTTGTGTGGGATATGGACAAAACATATCTCGATACAAATATCGCGTCTCTAAGAGGACTTTTAAAAACTATTAGAGAAAAAGCCTTTCAGAAAAAAAACATTCCAGGTACGGCAACTTTAGTTAGAGCTCTCAAAGAATCCATTGCCCAAAATAGCGAGCGATTACCGCTTTATTTTATCACAGCATCTCCTCCTCAGATGGAAACTAAAATCATCGCAAAACTTTCCTTGGATGGAATTTCTCCTTATGGAGCTTTCTACAAAGACAATCTAAGAAATTTAAATCCCAATCGCTTTAGAAGGCTCACCCAACAGATTGGATTCAAGCTCCAATCTTTATTGCAGTTGCGAATGAAATTAAGAGACGACGTAAAGCAAATTCTGTGGGGCGACGACAGTGAATCTGATGCGCTCGTGTACTCGCTCTATTCGGATATTTGTGCGGATAGAATTCCAAGTGAAGAACTATCTAGAGTTTTAGAAAGTTTGAATGTGCTTCCACCGCAAATCAAAACCATTTTGAATTTAAAAGAAGAGCTTCCATCCAAGCACGATCCGGTGGAAAGAATTTATATCAATCTTGCGACAGATACGGATCCTGATTATTACGTCAAATTTGGTAGAAGAATGCTTCCAACCTACAATACATTCCAAATTGCTTTAGATCTATTTCAAGATGAAAAAATCAAAGAACCCGCACTCTTAAGCATCGCTCAGGTGTTGATCTCAAGTTATGCTTTCTCTAAAGAAGAAATTTTTGCCACCGTTGAAGATTTAATTCAGAGATATTCTCTTAAAAAAGACAAAGTAGAAAAAATCGTGAATTTGCTGAAAGAACACGGGATATTTTTGCCGCATTTTCATTTTACACAAAAAACCAAAAAGATTTTGGATGGAAATGAAGTTGAGCTCGAGTGGATCCCTCAAAAAATTGATTACCTTAACGACTATCGATAAATCTATTCAAAATTTATTGGATAGTTAACTACGATAGGGTCCCCATCGAAGGCTTTGAATCTACATCTTTCGATCACAGACATGGTGCACTTTTCGAGTTGTGGATCAGATAAAGTACTTTGAATCATACTAACTGTTGAAACCTTGCCTTGAACATCGATGGTGAAGGCCAAGTGAATTTGTCCTCTAGAATCTGGGTTCAATCTCAGGTGTTGAGCGTAACATCTGTTAAAGAACGGTTTTTGGGCGTTTACGACTTGTGAAATGTATTCATCGGTAAGCGTTTCCCGGGGTTTTTTAGGTACTTCAACTTTCTTTTCTTTTTCGACTAAGACTTTTTTCTTTTCTTCAAATTTTTCTTTTTCAATCTTTGGGGTTTTGATTTGCGTAGTTTCTACGATTTCATCTGGGATGAGCTTTTGCGGAGTAAGATCAATCTCAATTGGTTTTTGTGGAGATCTGCCAGCCAAGTCTTGAAATTTTTTATCTTTA